>CALMOP010000247.1 GCA_937871775.1 uncultured Gemmatimonadota bacterium
TGATCCTCGAACTGCCGCACCTCGGATGCACACACGGCCAGATCCAGTGCCCGTGCCAGCTGCAAACAGTAGTGCTCGTTCTCGAGGTGCCCGTCAAACCCCGGGACGGGTGGTTTGAGGATGTGCGTGGTCGGCGTCCGGCCGGAGGGGACTCCCCAGCGCTTGCCATCGAAGTACAGGGCCGTCTTCGCCTGCGCCCCCGGGAGGCTGAACTGGCCGTGATCCCGCGCCAGCCGGCCGGCGCTGGCGTCCCGAGCCAGCCGGCGCAGGCGCTCCGCCAGTTCGGCCTGGGTGATCCACTCCGGCGCTGAAGGCCGCGCCGAGAGCAGTGCATCTTCTCGCTCCGGCACCACAAACTGGACCCCCCCAGCGCAATCCTCGCCCACGTGCGCCAGCAGTTTGAACGGGTTCCGCGGAGAGACCCCGAAATTCCGGCCCCAGCGCTCCAGCACGTCCCGATTGTCCGGGAGTAGTCCCCAGAGGAATGGCAGGACGGCTGCCGTACGATGGCGGGATTGTTCGAGCGGCAGTCGCAGGGACAGCGGATATGCATTGCCGGCGTCCTGCCAGGTCGGCTCGTAGGTGAAGGTGACGGACGCTCCGTCCCGCTCCAGCCGTCCCATCCTCCGCCCGGACGCCAGGGCGAGGAGTCGCTCGCCACTCACTGCTTCCGCACCCCTCACCGGGGCCGCCTGGCGGGCGCGGGGGCTTGCCGGGCGGCCTTGAGGATGGAGTCCACATCGGGAACCATCACGGCAGGCGCCTCCGGGTCCGGCGTTGCCCGCGTCACCGTCAACGTGACACCGACCGCGTGAAGTGCGCGCAGGAGGGGACCGATCGTTGTCCCCGAGCTCCCCGCTTCCGCCTCGGAGACCCACTGCCGACCGAGTCGCAGGCGGGCGGCCAGACCAGCCTGGGTCAGGCCGGTCTGCTGGCGCCGGTCCCGCAGCAGTCTGCCGAGTTGCCGGGGCGTGGTGAGGTCCATCAGGTTGCTCCAGTGTGACCGATAGGCTGCACGGAACAATGTACCCTATAGGGCACATAACAGCAATGCTACCTATAAGCGACACACATCCAGCCCCCCGGCGGCGTTCCGCCCGCCGTGACCGGCACCAGCGACGTCGTGTGGTTCCCGAAGCTGAACGGCCATCTTGAACCGGCGTCAGGCTTTCCGATCGACGATGGCGGCACGCTGTTGAAGATCCCCGACCCGACTCTGCGTCCTCCAACTCTTCAGCCAGGTCGTCCAGGGCCCGGAGCAGCCATAGCGCAGACCCGGCGTGGCGGAGTTCGTCCACCAGCATCCGGAGTCGGTCCGAAGGCGGCAGGGAGGGGAAAAAGGGAGCGTCCCGCATGCCGGAGAATGTGGGACACGACCGTCACCGGAGCATCAACGACGAAGCAGGCATTCTGCGCCTAGGTGCGGACGAACGCCATCAGCGGCGTGTAATCCCCCTCATCTGCGCGGCGCAACGCTGAAATGTAGGCGGTACGCGTCGCCCCCTCTGCATCGAGACTCGCAGAGCCCCAGGCAAAGGGTGTGCCTCCAAGCTCCTCAAGAAGCGCATCAGTCATCAATCGTGCGTGGCGACCGTTTCCATTGGCGAAAGGGTGAATCGATACAAGCCGATGGTGAAATCTCGTTCCAATCTCGTCAACGGAATACGTTCCACGCTCGATCCAGAACTTCGCATCCGCTAGTAAGTCCCTTACTCGTTCCGGTATTCGTGGAGCTGCGACCCCGATATTCTTGCCCGTCGTGCGGAATTGGCCTGCCCATCTCCAGGTCTCATCGAACATCCGCTTATGCAGATCCCGGAGAAAGTCGAGGGAAAGCACTGACCCTCGCGAACGTCTTTCTGCAAGCCACGCCATCGCTTTGAAGATATTCGCTTGCTCCCACCCGTTCAGCTCTGCTTTGGTCTCGATGTGTCCCGGGACAAGGGCCTCTGCTTCATCGGGATCAAGGGGCGTGGCTCCGTCAAGGCGTGGCTGATTCACGGCCCTTGCTGGTGTAGAGCCGCTTCCCTGGCGCGCCAGCCTTCACAGTTGGCTTAACCTCCCAGAGCTTACGTCTACTCCTGGAGAGTAAGTCTGCCGTGCGCTCAAGGATGAGCCGCTCCGTTTCTTCTGACGGGGCTTCCTGATCTTCAAGGCGCATCGTATGCACGATTCGCTTCACCTCATCCGACGCGCGTGCTCGCGCCTGAGCCTCGATGAGACTGCCCAGTTCGGAGCGCGGCACGATCGCATATACCAAGTCGCACCCCAGCGCGTCTGCTGCTTTCGATAGGGCGGCGAGAGTGACCGCGCCCTCCCGCTCTCTGCGCTCCAGATCGGCCAAACCCTGCCGACTGACCCCGAGGCGTTGAGCAAGTTGTCTCGCACTCATCCCGAGTGCTCCACGAATCGTCCGGAGCCAGCCCATGGCCGGAGCCCGCCGTTGCATGGATCGCCACGGCGCCAACCTCTGCTCGACCTGCCTGATGAGCAAACCGCTGGTAGGTGTAAACTTATGCAGCATAGTGTCTTGCGCCTTTTAAGCAAGCTATAGCTTGTCGTATTACAGTGCAATATCAAGCTGTAACTTGTCATAAATTTCTTAAAATGTCAAGTTATAACTTGCTTAACTTACATACACTGACAAGATATACCTTGTCAGTACTTGTGCAAGTCGCTGTAACCAATAAATATCCAGCCACTACCCATCAAGTTGAGCAGTATCTAGTGGTGAGCAGCCGAGAGTTTCTCGGCCACTGCGGTGCTGACAAACTGGTTGAGCGAGATCCCCTCCCGTTCGGCCAGTTCGCGGGCCCGCGGGTGGAGTGAGTTCGGCAGTCGCAGGCTGAGGGCGCTCATGGAATGTCTCCTAACTGCTCAAGCAACACGCTGGGCACGATCGGACGGATGCCGACACGCTCGCTCCCCGCGACATCCACGTCAGGTGCCCCGCAGGTCTCATGTCAAGCGCCTACTGACGACTGTCAGGCATCAAGGCGCGGCGTGCCTCCTCAATGGTGCCAGGGAAGTACGCGACGTTATGGAACGCTTCGTGCGCGAGAGCCTGCGCCACGAAGCGGGCGTCACCGGCACTGCGACCGATGACGATGATGCGCGTGTTGTGGTCCTGCATCGGCAACCGTCCGTCGTCCTTGGCCCGTCGCACCTCGCCAACATCCCTGCCTTCGAGCACCCCGCTGCGCGGCAGGTTCCGGGCACCCGGGAGCGTGCCGCCGCGGTAGTCATCGGCCTCGCGCACATCGATCACGACCGCGGTGCGATCGAGCGTGAGGACGTGACGGAGGCCGTCGGCTTCGATCACGGTGACGCCACCAAACGCCCGCCACACCGGCATGCCGAGCTGATAGCGACGGATGTTCTTGTGCCCGGCCGTCGCGAGTTCGTCACCGAGTCGCTTGCTCTTCAGACAGAACGGGCCGTTGCAGTACAGCACGAGGGCCCGGTTCATGTCGCCACCGACGAGCCGGTTCACTTCGGCAACATCGGAGATGTACATGGACATCGGTACCCCGGGGCGAGCAGCGACGTTGCGCGCGCCGGGGATATGACTGATCGAATACTCGAGGTGCGGCCGGGTGTCCAGCACGATGGCCTGGTCCTCGGCGAGGATCTGCTGGAACTCCTCGGTCGAGAGCTCCCCGGCATGCTGGCCGAGTTGCGCGAGCCGCGGGCGCAGCCAGCCCGACGCCGCCACGCCCAGGGCGAGCACCGCCACGATCCATGGCGCCAACCGCGCGAGCACCGGCTGGCGCCGCGGAGCCGGAACCGCTGCTGCCCTGATGGCCGGGGCCGCCGCGCGCTCCACCGATGACCCGGCCCGAGGCTCCACCCCGACCGGGGCCAGCGCCTCGCTGAACGCCGCTGCCGTCGCATAGCGGTCGGCCGGGAGCTTGGCGAGTGCGGTCAGCACCGCCGCCTCGACCTGTGCCGGCACCGTCTTGCGACGGATCGTGATCGGGGGCGGCTCGTCGATCAGCAGCTTGGCCAGGATGGACTGCGCCGTGGGTCCCGTGAACGGCGGCTCGCCCAGCAGCATCTCGTACAGCACCACACCGAGCGCATACACGTCGCTCCGGGCGGTGATCTCGCGCTCCCCCAAGGCCTGCTCGGGACTCATGTAGTGCGGCGTGCCAAGGCTCATCCCGGTCTCGGTCATCCGCGTCCCGCCGGCACTGCTCAGGGCGAGCGCGATGCCGAAGTCCGCCACGAACGCCTGCCCGTCGTGCAGCAGGATGTTCTCGGGCTTGATGTCCCGATGCACCACGTGGTGGCGATGCGCGTAGTCGAGCGCGCTCGCCACCTCGCGAGCGATCCGCACTGCCTCGTCCAGCGGGAGCTGCTTCTCGCGGCTGAGGCGGTCGCGCAGCGACTCCCCTTCCACAAACGGCATCACGTAGAAGAGCAGGCCGTCGGCCTCGCCCGAATCGTGGAGCGCCAGGATGTGGGGATGCTGCAGGTTGGCGGTGAGCCGGATCTCCTTCAGGAACCGTTCGCCGCCGAGGATGACGGCCAACTCCGGGCGCAGCACCTTGATCGCCACCGGCCGGCCGTGTCGGTCGTCGTGCGCGAGATAGACGAACGCCATGCCCCCCTGGCCGAGCTCGCGCTTCACCGTGTAGCGGCCCGCGAGGGCGACCTGAAGGCGGGCTTGGAGGTCGGTCATGGTGCCCCGAGCTGGAGAGTCCGGCGGCTAGGGAAGCTCTGCACAAGTCGGGCGCCGCGACCGGTGGGACCTGGGGTCCCCACGTGCGCCTCCCACTCCATCCCTGTCCACTTCATCCCGAGCGCAGCGAGGGATCTACTCACCAAGTCTCCTTGCCAGATGGAGTAGATCCTTCGGGCGCTTCCCTCGCTGCGCTCGGGACAAGCCGCGCCCTCAGGATGAAGTGAGAGGAGCCGGAAGGCGCACCCAATTCAGGGAACGGGCTGTGGCCCATTCGCGCAGCGAGGCAACGACGGGCTCGAGGGCTGGGAGAGCCAAGATGCGCTCCTCATTGAGGCCGAACCGCCGCGCATGACCTGCGCGGCGCGGTCTGGGAACCATAGCCCGAGATGACAGGTCGTGCCAGAGCCGAGCCAACCGACTGCCGCCGCGCCCTGACAGATCCAGGTCCTCACGGCTCGGGCGGGGGGTTCTGCTTGCGAGGCACGCTGCACTGCGGCACGCCCGCGCCGGCAAGAGTTCGATGCTTCGACCGCCTGGCTCTCTCGATTGGAGGCGGTTACCGTCACGGCACCAGCTGCGTGGGCTGGCAGGGTGCTCAGCCCCGCGATACCAGAGACCAACGGAGCCCTCATGGCGAAGGTAACCGGCATCGGCGGTGTCTTCTTCAAATCGCAGGACCCGGCAGCCTTGCGGGAGTGGTATCGCAGCCACATGGGGCTCGACGTGCAGTCCTGGGGCGGGGCCCAGTTCCTCTTCACGCGGCGTGACCGTCCGGGCGTCGGCTACACCGTGTGGACCCCGTTTGAGGCCACCACGAAGTACTTCGAGCCGAGCGACAAGCCCTTCATGGTCAACTTCCGGGTCGACGATCTCGACGCCATGCTGGCGCAGCTCCGCCAGGAGGGAGCCCAGGTACTCGATCGCCGCGAGGACGCCGAGAACGGCAAGTTCGGCTACGTCATGGACCCCGAGGGGAACTTGCTGGAGCTGTGGGAGCAGGCTCGCGATGACCCCTACGTCCCCAAGGAGTAGCTTCACTTCCGCTGCTCGTCCTCCCTGACCGCCCCTGACCCACGCCGTCGCTCTCGCCCGAGGCGACGAGAGTCACCGTATGCGGATGGTCGAGCCTGGCGGTGAGGCAGATCTCGGCGAGGAACAGCAGCGGTGCCGGGTTGTACCCGCAATCTGCCGCTGCGGCTATACTCCCCTTCGGTGGAACTCAACGGGAGAATCGGCATGAGAATCGTCATCCCCACCATCTGGATGCTCTGCACCTCGTTTCCTCTCAGCCGCGCCGTGGCCCAGGTCGAACCCGCCGCGTCGCTGACGCGCATGCCCATCAAGGAGGTGACGATCTTCAAGGACGGTCACGCCTTCGTGGTCCACCAGGGCCGGGTTCCCGTCGATGCCAAGGGGCGTGTGGTGCTCGACCGTCTCCCGACGCCGGTGCTCGGCACCTTCTGGCCCTACTCGGCCGACCGCGACGTCAAGCTCACCGCCGTGACCGCCAGCCGGCGCCGGGTGCACGGGGAGCAGACGGCGATCGACCTGCGCGGTCTGCTGGAGGCCAATCCCGGCGCGGTGGTGGATCTCGTGGATCTCGACGGCAAGACCATTTCCGGCCGCATCCGCGGCCTGCCCGCACGCCCGGTCGACGAGCTGCAGGCGATGGAAGGCGGCGCCGGTGTGGATCCCATGCCCACCAAGGGCGGAATTGTGCTGCTCGAAACCGACCAGGGGGTGCTGGCCCTGCCGCTCGACCGGGTCCGCTCGGCGAACTTCAAGACCTCGCCAGCGCCCAAATACGGGAGCGAGAGTTTTCGCAACCTCCTGACGCTCGCCTTCTCGTGGCCCGAAGCCGGACCCCGGCGCGAGATCGAGGTCGGCATGGCCTACGTGCAGAAGGGCCTGCGCTGGATCCCGTCGTACAAGGTGACCATCGGCGGCACCGGCAAGGCGCGGGTGCAGCTCCAGGCCACCCTGGTCAACGAGCTGGGGGACCTCGAGGACGTCACGGCCAACCTGGTGGTGGGTGTCCCGACCTTCGCATTCAAGGGAACGGTCGATCCCATGGCCCTGCAGCAGACGGTGGCCCAACTCGGCGCCTACTTCGACCCGCAATCGGCCAGCGGCTACGCCATGTCCAACGCCATCATGTCCCAGGTCAGTGACCGGGAGAACAGCAGGCTGCGGGCGGACGAGGCTCGCGCCAACCTGGCACCCGATTTGGGGCCGGAGGTGACCGGTTCGGAGAAAGACGAGGATCTCTTCGTGTTCACCGTCAAGCGGGTGACCCTCAAGAAGGGCGAGCGGATGGTCCTGCCGGTCGCGGAGTATGAGCTGGGGTACCGTGACGTCTACGTGCTGGATCTGCCCTTCGCGCCCCCCATGGAGGTGCGGGCCAACGTGAACGACGCCCAGCAGCGGGAGCTCGCGCGGTTGCTCGGGGCCCCGCATTTCATGCACGTGCTGCGGCTCGCGAATTCGAGTCGCGAGCCACTCACCACCGCGCCGGCGCTCATCGCCTCCGGGGATCGGGTACTGGGCCAGGGCATGATGAGCTACACCGCGCCCGGCGCCGAGTGCGACCTGGCGCTCACCACGGCAGTGGACATCAAAGTGGAGAAGAGCGACAAGGAAACGGGGCGGGTCCCCGCGGCGCTCACCGTGGATGGTTCCACCTATTTGCGGGTCGATCTGCAGGGGAACATCGCGATCACCAACCGTCGTGATGACCCGGTGGACATCGAGGTCAAGCGCTCGATCCTGGGGCACGCCGACGCGGCAGGTCAGCTGGGCAAGCTCGCGATGGTGAATGCCTACGAAGAGGGGAGTGCCGTATCGCAACCCCCCTGGTGGGGATGGTACGGCTGGCCCGGCTGGTGGGGCGCGGTCAACGGCGTGGGACAGTTCACCTGGAAAACGCGGGTCGAGCCCGGCAAGAGGCTCGCCCTCACCTACAAGTGGCATTACTTCTGGAGGTGAGCGCCGTATCTGGATGGGTACCTGTACACGACCCATCCAGAGGGGAACGAGAGCCCGCGACGGGGCGCGGCCGGGAGGGGCCGGTTGGCGGCCCTCCCGGTCGTCAGCATCGGAACACGGGGACCTCAGGTGCAGGTCACCGCGAACCCGCCATGAGACGAAGCGCGACATTGACGGAAGCGGGGCTGGTTGCCAGTGACCTCAGCGTTGCCGGGACCAGCAGCCTTCCCTCGCGGGGCCAGGCCGAGTGGGGACCGGGGGCTCGGCGCTACCGGAACCGGAGCAGGGCCGCCAGGCCTTCCACCCCTTCCTTAAGCCGGAGGTCGTCGATCACCTCGATGTCCACGTGCTGCAGCAGGGCCTCGTCTACCACTTCACTGACCAGATCCGGAACCGGGATCGGGTCCCCCTCGCCGTGGCGCTCACTCCGAGCCAGCGCCAGCCGTCCCGAGAGTGGATAGCGGTAGCCGGAGCCGGCCTGACCTTCGGGCAGCACCAGCAGCCGGACCTGTCCCCGGCCCAGGGCCCGGAGGGTTGGGAGAACCCCGTTGACGGCCCAGCCGGTGCCGACACCCTGCACCACCTCCGCCAGGACCGAGGCCTCGTGGGCGCGTTCCCACCCGGCTCGCGCCTCCAGCGCGGCCTCGCGCACTTCCGCCGGCGTGGCGGCAGTCGGGTTGAGCCGCACCGTCCCCATGACGCGTCGGGCCAGGTCGCGCGGCAGGAATCGGTGCTGTTCCGCGATGCTGCGAGCGGAGCCGGTCAGGACGATACCCTGACAGCTGCCCTCCGCGACCAGGGCCGTCAATCGTCGAGCCACGGCGGCGGCGTGGCGATGATGCTCCTCCCGAAGCCGGCCGTGGAAGGCGCGCTCGCCGGTACCGGGGGAGTCGGCCCGATCGCTGTGGTATTTCCCACCTCTGGTTCCATGCGGCCGCAGCCCGGGCAGCTCGGTCACTCCGAAGGCGGTGACCGTGAAGAACCTTGCCTGGGCGCGGTCCACCAGGGCCACCACGATCCGGCCGAAGCCCTCGATGGCGGCCAGGGCCTCGGCCAGCCGGGGCCGTTCGCCCAGCAGCAGCCGGGTGTGCAGGACCCGCGGCAGGGGCAGCATCTGGAACAGGCCCAGCGACTCGCAGGCGAACAGGGCCAGCCCCGCGCTGTGCGACAACGCGCCGGCGTCGTCCAGGTGATCCTCCACCCGGGCCAGGTCGCGCCGCAGCTCCTCCCGCTCCGACCGGGAGAGCGGGAACCGGTCCACCGTGTCACGGGCGCGCCGAACCGCGTCCCGGATGGCGATCCGGTAACGGTTGCGGGTGCGGTCCTCGACAGCGAGACGCAGGTAGAGGCTGACCACGACCGGGTGGTCGGTGTGCACTGTGGCGAGGCGCTCGACGATCTCCAGGGCCGATGGCTGATCGATCGACGGGGTCTCCGGAGCAAGCAATTCCGTGGCAGTCATGGGCCGACTCCCTTCAGCATCGGGTCGCGGGCGTACGCAGACCTCTGCCACGCGTCCTGGCACTCTCGGCAGCGCACCACCGGCGGCGGCCTCATGGCGGCGACGGCGCCGCCCGACCCCGGCTGATGCTCCAGACATACGCAGCCACCGCGCCGACCTCGGCCGAATCCAGCACGGTCGGTCCCCGCATGGGCTGCGGATCACCGGTCCGCGAGGTCGCCCCCCACCCCGCGTGGCGGGTGATGTGGTGCAGCCATTCGTAGCTCCCCGAGCCGAGCTGCCAGCGCCCGCCCAGGAGCCCGGGACCCTCGGCGGTGCCGACGCCCAATTCCCCGTGACACGAAGTGCAGGCGCCCTTGGTGTGATACAGGCGCAACCCCTGCTCCACCCGTTCCACGGTGACACCTTCGTCGGGTACGATCTCCTGTGCGGCCAGCCCTGTGGCGGGGAGCAGCACCGCGACCAGGGCGACCGCTGCCGAATACCGCGATCGACTGATTCTTCTCGTGGCAGCCATCCTTGCCTCCTCGGATCGAGCGGCATCGAAACCGCCTCTGCCCCTGCAGGCGTGGCGGTCCGACCCCATTCCAGTCTGGCGCCGACCGGGATAAATCACGGTGAAGTCACCGACAAGGAATCCTCAGCCCGGGCGCGCCCTCGCGCGTCGCCGCCTTTCACCCGCGTTTCAGACCCATTTCAGGGGCGAGCGTGCAGATTAGCGACCAGTTCCCGGGTGATGAGGCAAGTTCTTCCTGCCGGCAACGGCAGGACTCACCCGGGAATGATGAGGGGAATGGTGCCCTCATCCACGCCGGTCCGGCATCCCGGCGTGCCGTGTGAGAGATCGATACCTGACGCGATCGACTCGCAGTGCCCGTGCCGGTGAACCGCTCGACGCGGCCTCGTCGCGTGGGGATCCCACCCGGAGCTCCCCGAGCCAACCACCAGGAACTGCCTGGCGGAGCCGAGGGAAGAAGAACGGTGGAGCAATCCATCGACTCCGGTTAGCCGGTGCGTCGGGGCGGTGTCCTTCGCAGGAGCGACAGGGCACCGCCCTGTTTTTTCCGACCCACCGCCAACCCCGCTACGGTTTCCCTTCGACTTCACCGCGGCTTCACCACCTCGGGGCTACAATGGAACAGCGGGCGGCGGAGAGACCGTGCCCGTGGCAGCGTCAGAGACCATTCGAGTTGAGTCGGACCAGGGAGGGTGCCATGAAACCCGACAGGCAGTTGCAGCAGGACGTGATGGACGAACTCCGGTATGAGCCCAGCCTCGATGAGAAGGAGGTCGGCGTCAACGTGTCCAACGGACTCGTGGCGCTGACGGGGCGGGTGAAGACCTACGCCGAGAAGCTGGCGGCCATTCGCGCGGTGGAGCGGGTCGCGGGCGTACGCGGCATCGCGAACGAGCTGGAGGTTTCTCCGCCCAAGGCGTTCGAGCACACCGATGTCGACATCGCGGAAGCGGCGATTCGCGCGTTGCAGTGGCGCGCTTCGGTGCCCAGTGACCGGGTGAAGGCCCGGGTGGAGAAGGGCTGGGTAGCCCTCGAAGGCAAGCTGGACTGGCAGTTCCAGAAGGAAGCCGCCGAGGATGCGGTGCGCCCGCTGGCGGGGGTACGCGGCATCACCAACCTGATCATGGTGGCGCCGCCGGCGAAACCCGCGGAAGTGAGCCAGAAGATCGTCGCGGCGCTGTCCCGGAGCGCCGCCCTGCATGCCCAGCAGATCAAGGTGGAGGCCCGGGACCGCAAGGTGACGCTCACGGGCACCGTGCACTCCTGGGACGAGCGGCGCGAGGCCGAATACGCCGCCTGGGCAGCGCCGGGCGTGACGGCGGTGGACAACGAGCTGGCCGTAGCACCGTAAGCCGCGTGGGGCGGCGGCTCCTGTCGCCTGCCACAGGCACGGGAGCCGCCGCTTCCACCGGCACGGTGCCTTTGCGGCAGCGACTCGACTGGAGTAACGTCAGTCCGCGGGCTCGCGGCGGGAGCCGGGGAGGAACAATGGCCGCACTGTTTTCCGACCGCCGGGATGGCGGCCGACAGTTGGCCACGAGACTGAGCCACCTGGCCAGACGTCCACACCTGATCGTGCTCGGTCTGCCGCGCGGCGGCGTGGTCGTCGCCGCTGAAGTGGCCCACGCCCTCGGCGCGCCGCTGGAGGTGTTCGTGGTGCGCAAGCTGGGGGTGCCCGGCCACGAGGAATTGGCGATGGGCGCAGTGGCCAGCGGGGGTGTCCGGGTGATCAACCCCGAGACCGTCGCCGCCCTGGGCATTCCTCGGAGCATGGTGGACGAGGTGGCCGTCGCGGAGCAGGCGGAACTGGCTCGCCGCGAGCGAGTCTATCGCCAGGATCGGCCTTTCCCAGACCTCCGGGAGGCCACCGTCGTGCTGGTCGACGACGGAGTGGCGACCGGGTCGACCATGCGCGCCGCGCTCCAGGCCCTGCGGGAGTATCGGCCCGCCGGCCTCATCGCCGCCGCGCCGGTCATGTCCCTCTCGGCCTGGGGGGTGCTGCTCCGGATTGCCGATGCCTGCGTGGCGGTGGCGACGCCCGAGCCGTTCCACGGGGTGGGGGCGTGGTACGAGGACTTTGCCCAGACCACCGATGCGGAGGTGCTCGCGATCCTCGAGCAGGCGAATCCGGGGAAGGTGACGGCCAGTGGCTCCGCTTCCTGACGCCGACGCGGCCCGATTTCCGAGGGCCCTGGGCACGTTCCTCAGCGTTCCTAGCCGGCGTTCCGCAGCTCCAGGCCCTCGATGAACCGGAGGGCGTCCTCGGGAGTGTCCGCCAGATAGAGCGGGTTGGAGCCGGCGATCGCCTGGAAGAATGCGCTGGCCCCGGGGCTCGCCTGCAGCAGCACCACCGGCCGGTGGGCCTTCAGCGCCAGCGCCACCTCGGAGACCGTGCCGGGGGATTCGAGACCACAGGCGACGATCGCGGCGGGTGTCAGGGCGTTGATGGCGTTGCGCGCGTCCCCGAGGCCGGTGAAGATGGCCAGATCGGTGTGGATGCTGACACCATCGTCCCGGGTGCCTGGCAGGATTCCCACGGTCAGGCTGGAGGGCACGGTCTTGGCGCCGGCCATCGCGGCGTCCATCACGCCGACCGGTCGACCGCCGGTGAGCACCACGAACCCGGCCCGGGCCAGCAGAACCCCCAGCTGGTACGCGGCCCTGTGCACCGCCGGTGTAGGTGCAGCGGGACCCATGACCCCGATGATTGGAAGTGGCATGCTGGGAGAATAATCGGGTGAGCCACGAGGTGAGCAAACCGATGGCGAGCCGGTCACGCCGGCTGGCATGCGCTGTGAGGCGGACTGGCATGCGCGGTGAGCCGGATCACCCTGCCTCAGGGCCGAGTCACGGCAACCGGATCGCCTGCCACACTCCTTCGAGGTTCCACTGCAGTACCGGACTGCCGTCCTCTTCCCCTTCCCTGACCTCGAGCAGCATCAGGCGGCTGATGAACAGTTCCACATCATCCACCAGGGCCGCGGCCACATCCTTGGTCGTCTCGTCGCCGACGGGCTGGTATTCATTCCATTCCGACCAGATCGTCCCTCCCGCCTTCAGCGGCAGGGCCTCGGCATACCAGTGGAGGTCCCCGACTGGCAGGGTCACCCGGAACAGGTAGTCGGGGGGCTTGGGTACCTCGACGGTCCAGGCCTTGTGGGACCGCTTCAGCCCGATGCCCTGGTGTCGCTGCAGCCGTCCGGCCAGATCATCCATGGGATGCCTCCACTGGTCCCTGCACCGGAGGCCGGGCAGGCTCGGCCAGAACCCAGCCCCCCCTCACCCCCGGGAAGTCCGGGTCAGCGGCCGGGCACTCGTCAGGGGTAATCTTGCGAGAGGCCAGCCCGCCGGAAAGTGGGCCGTGGCGGCGGCGGACGCACATGGCCCCCCGGTGGATCACCGGGGGGCCGCGGAAGCCGCTGAGCCGGCTCGGAGAAGTCAGTCTTCCACGAGGATCAGGTACCGGGACGGGGCCCAGAACTCCTCCGGCCGGTCGATCCGGAGCTCCCCGGTCAGCCGGCCGCCCTTCACGGTGGTGGAGTCGGCAAAGCTCAGGTCCTGGCGCGACAATACCTTGTACTGGCGATCCAGGGGCAGCGCGATGGACATCGCGGCGGTCTTGTCGACCGCGGTGAAGTCAGCGGGGTTGAGGGTCCGCGACGGCACCAGCACCCGGCTGCCGAAGAACAGGAACCTTCGCCCTTCCTTGACCAGGACCCCCTTCTCGATCAGGTCATCCTCGGTCCCGGCGATGTAGTAGACCGTGTTCTTGTAATGGGTGAGGGTGGTCACCGTGTCCTTGAGGGCGACCGTCTGGATCTGCAGCTGCTGGGTGGCCGCGTGGGCGGTGTCCAGCTCCTGATGCAGGCTGGCGATCTGAACCGACTGCGAGTCGATGACGCCGCGCAGCTCCGCCTCGGTGCGCGCGGTGCTGGCCTGGAGGCTGTCGATGCTGGACTTGTACTGCTCCAGCTGCCGGATCAGGGTGGTGTTCCTCCCGGACAGGGCCTTGGCCCGCTGGGTGCTCTGCTCCAGCCGTTGCTCGGTCTCATTGAGCCGCGACACCAGCGACGTGACCCGCTCCAGGGCCGCCCCCCGCGCCGCCCGGTCCCGCTCCGCGGGAGTCCCGGCGTCGGTGTTGGCCGCGTTGGCTACCAGCGAGGTCCGCGCCTTGGCGAGCTCCTCGTTGATCCCGTTGACGAACTTGGAGGTCTCCAGGACCTCGCTGATCAGGCTGTCCTTCTCCGCCGCCAGGGCCTGGGCATCCGCCAGCGCCTTGGCCAGCTCTTCCCGGCGCTGATTGCACCCGATCGCGAGTACCAGCGGTACCACCCACAGGATGCGGCGCATCCTCGACCTCCAGCAAGAGTGCGGACGACTGCGGACGGGCGTGGCCGCCCGCAAGATGCTCGAATCCTAAACGTCAGGATCTTCAACGGGTAGTGACGGCACTCACAGGCCTCATGACAATCCTGTCATGCGGCGGTCAGCCGGTGGTCGGGGAGCGCGGTGCCCCGGGGATCAGCGAGCCGCCTGGGCCGAATCGGCCAAGGAATCGGCCCCGGAATCGGCTCGCAGCAGGCCGTACTTCTGGGGATTGTTGCAGACGATGGCGGCCGCGAGGATCTTGGGGACGTATTCCCGGGTCTCTTCGGGCAGCAGCTTCAAGCGGTAGAGGTGCCAGAAATCCCGCTTGCTCTTCTTGAACCCACCCGGCGTCCGGGCGACCTGCCGGAGCACCCGCCGCACTCCGTTTTCCCCCTTGTTGTAGCTCGCCATGGCCAGCATGAAGGCGTCCTCGCCGAACTCCGCCAGCAGCCCGGCCAGGTACTTGGCCGCCGCCCGGGTCTGTTTGGAGACATCAGTACGCTGGTCCACCGAGCCGTCCACCCGGAGCCCGAGGCTCTGCGCGGTGGTTCGGGTCATCTGCCACATCCCCCTGGCCCCGGCACTGCTGCGGGCGTAGGGATTGAACTGGGACTCGGTCCAGGCCACGTAGGCCATCACCTCCGGCAGCTCAAGCGCCTTGAACTCGGCGGCGATCTTGGGCCAGTATTTCACCTTGCGGCGGTAGATGATGCGGGCCGTGGGACCGGCCCGCTGCAGCTGCTCGATATGGTAGGCGAGCCGCTCCTTGAAGATCGGCGGCACCGCGTAGGTCTCCGCGTCGAACTGCCGCAGGATGGCCCGGATCTCCCGGTCCAGCTCGTCCCCGCTCTCGGCCACCGCGGCGGCGCGGGCCTTGTCGGTCCGGGCCAGATCGGCCAGGGTCCGGACCGCGTTGGCCTGGGCCTCCTGCAGCTGGCGCTCCAGAATCACCAGTCGGAGTGAGTCACGCTCCGCATCCATCTGCACCTGGATGGCCTGGATCTGCTGGTCGAACCCGCTCTTGGCGTCGAGCAGCTGGTCGATCTGCTTCTGCTTCTGGTAGATGATCAACCCCAGGCCGGCGATGATCACCGCCGAGACTCCGACCACCGCGCCCACGATCCGGACCCAGCGCTTGCGGGTCTGGGTCCGCATCAGGTCGCCCACCTCATGCATGGTGGTCGCCATCACCTCCATGGTGCGCCGCGACTTGGTGCCGCCCGCCCGGGCCCGCTCCTCCGCCACCCGCCCGGCGGCCGCCTCGACCAGCCGGAGCGCCTTGGTCTCCCGGGAGGTGCTCCTCACCCTGAACGCCTCGACCATCTCCCTGGCGTCCTTGGCGGCGTCATAGTTGGGGTCGAGCACCACCGCCACCTCGGCTTCGGGCCCCCCGTCCCCGCCGAACCGGATCCGATCGCCGCTGCGCAGCGCCCGGCTCTGCACCCGCTCCCCGTTCACCCACACCCCGCCCGCCTGCCCCAGGTCGAGCACGTGGTAGGCGCCTTCCTTCAGGACCACCGCGGCATGATAGTGCCCGACCTCTGTGTCCCGGTCGAGGTCGTAGCGCAGGTCACAGTCCCCGCTGGTCCCGACCCGGAGCGAACGCTTGTCGAGGTCGATGGAGCTGCCGGACAGGCTGCCCGTGAGGTGATTGAAGCGGATCATAAAATATGGCCCCGTGCCAGGTACTTGGTGCCCAGCGCCCAGGGCCCAGGGCCCAGTAGGCGGGACCTGGAGAAGGGGACGGAGTGGGCCCTGCTGGATTCGAACCAGCGACCAACGGATTATGAGTCCGCCGCTCTAACCGGCTGAGCTAAGGGCCCGGGTGCGTTAATGCGTGCTGCGTGCTGCGTTGGCGCGTGGTGCGTTGGTGCGTGGGTCCATGTCGTTTCACGCATCACGCAATACGCAGCACGCCCCCAAGCCTCACTCCACCACCGCTTCCTGACTATACGCCAGCACCCGTTCGTACAGCGCCACGTGCCGTTCCGCCATCAGCCGCCTGGTGAAGAAGCGCTCGACCCGGGCCCGCCCCGCATCCCCCATTTTCTCGCGCCTGAACGGATCGTGTGCCAGGGTCTCCAGCGCCTCGGCCAGGCCTGCCACATCGTGGACCGGGACTTCCAGACCGGTTTCTCCCGGGACGTTCACCTCCCGGACCCCGGTAGGCACCGCGCTGGTGATCACCGGCCGGCCCGCGGCCATGGCCTCCAGCACCACCAGACCGAACATCTCGTCGACGGTGATCGAAGGCAGCACCAGGAAGTCGGCCTCCTGCATCCGGCGCGGCAGATCATCGTCGGGACACTCGCCGTAGAACCGCACCCGGTCGGCCAGGGCCAGGGCCTGGGTCAGGGTCTTGAGCCGGGACCCTTCCGGCCCGCTGCCCACGATGTCGAGCCGGAGATCGGGGACCCGTTCCAGGGCCCGGAGCAGCACATCCAGGCCCTTGAACTTGAGCAGCCGGCCCAGGAACAGCGCCCGGGGCGGCGCATCCAGCGGTCGCCGCGGCACTTCGGCCCAGCGGGTCTCGTCGATCCCGAACGGGATCACCTCGGTCTTGTTCTCGAAGCCATCCAGTTCGCGCGACAGCGCCAGGTGCGCCCGGCTGGGCACCACCACCGCCGCGGCCCGCCGGATGACCGCCCGCGCCAGCAGGTGCGCCACCGGGCGGCGCGCATCCTGGTGCTGGGTCACCACCAGCGGCGTCCGGCGGCTGCGCAGCAGACTGGCGACGTCGGCGAGCGGGTGGGGATGATGCAGGTGGATCACATCGGCCCGGCGCCGGGCGGCGGTGAGATATCCGGGGGCGATCTCCTCCGAACCGAGGACCCCGAACGAGAACACCCGGGTCACGGTGGAGCGCTGGCGCCCCCCGACCCGACCACCGACCCGGCTCTCGACCGCCACCACGGCCACCTCGTGACCCAGCGCGGCGGCGCCCTCCGCCAGATCCTGAACCACCCGCTCCATGCCGCCGGAGCGGGGCCAGTAGTACTTGGCCAGGTGAAGGATTCGCATTGCGGTGCCGCAACTTGGGCTGGCGCCGGGAGTGTGTCAACGCTCAGTCGTCGGAGCGAGGTACGCCCGGGCCAGCCCTTCCCTTTCAGGGATCGCGCCTTATTCTGCCCCTCTCGCCCCACCACTCGCGAGTCGCCGGACCCATGCGCTCCGTCATCGTCTCCACCACCTACCTCGACCCCGCCGCCCGGGGCAAGTTGCGCGCGCTGGCCGGGCTGGGCTGCAACCTCAGCGTGGCAGTGCCGGCCCGCTGGGCGGCCAGCCCGCGAGGACCGTCCCTGACCGCGACATGGGGAGACGATGGCGGCGTCCGGGTGGTCCCGATCGCGCTCCGCGACGACCACGGCGAGGCCGCCCGCTGGCGCCCGGGAGACCTGCGGCGGCTGCTGGGCGAGTTCCGACCCGACCTGGTCCAGATCGAGGCCGAAGCCTGGACCCCCGCGGCGGCGACCGCCAGCCGCTGTAGCCGGCGCCTCGGAATCCCCACGGTGCTGTTTGCCTGGGAGAGCGTGATCCGGTCGTATCCCTTTCCGACCGGGTGGCGGCGGCGCCGGACCGTGGCGCGACTGCAGGGGCTCATCGGCGGCAACCGCCTCGCCGCCGGGCTGCTGGCGCGGGAGCACCCCGGCGTTCCGGTCACCGTCATCCCCCAGCGGGGCCACACCCCGCCCCTGGAGGTGACCCGCCCTGACGGTCCGGAGCTGGCGATCGGCTTCGTGGGCCGCCTGGTACCGGCGAAGGGCCTCGACACCCTGCTCCGGGCCTGCGTGAAGCTGCTGGGGCGCTGGCGACTCACCGTGGTCGGGAGCGGGCCCGCGCTGGAGTCGCTGGAGGCGCTGGCCGAGCGGCTCGGCATCGCCTCCCGGATCACCTGGGCCGCGCCGCTGCCCCCGGAGCAGCTGCCCACGCTCTGGCCCGCCGTGGATTGCCTGGTGGTCCCCTCCCGCAGCACCGACTCCTGGGTCGAAGCGTTTCACCCCGCGTTGCTGGAGGCGATGGGTTACGGGGTGACCGTGATCGGGACCGATTCCGGGGCCCTGCCCGAGCTGATCGACACCGCCGGTCTGGTGGTACAGGAGGACGACGTGCCGGCTCTGACGGCGGCGCTGCAGCACCTGATTGATTCCCCCCGGGAACGGATCCGTCTGGGCCAGGCCGCCCGGCTCCGTGTCATGACCGAGTACGTGGATGACGCCATCGCCCGCCGGACCCTGGACTTCTGGGCGAAGGTGGTGGGGCGGCGCTAGGCCGGTAGGGCGGTAGGGCGGTAGGGCGGTAGGGCGGTAGGGCGGTAGGGCGGTAGGGCGGTAGG
>CALMOP010000248.1 GCA_937871775.1 uncultured Gemmatimonadota bacterium
CGGATGAAGATCCCCACCGAGAGGATCGAAAACAGCCCATTGACCAGGAACAGCACCAGACCAACGGGGCCCGCGCTGGCGCTGGCCAGGAACCAGAACACGGTACTGATGACCCACTGCACCAGCGCCAGTAGCGCGAGGCCGCCGATCAGCGCCACCCAGAAGAACAGATAGGGCGCGTTGACCGGATTGCCGCCGCCACGGTAGAGCCGCCGCTCGAAGGGCCTCAGGAACGGCTGGCCCAGGCGTCGCACGGTGACCGGCAGGACTCCGAATGGGGACAGGTGACCATGCTTGACGGCCCAGTGGGTCGCGGCCACGACCGTGGCCACGCCGAACACGGTGAGCACCACCACCCGGGTGGCCAGGATCAGGAGCGCGATGATCACGGGGTACGCGGCATGCGGCGTCTGGCTACTGGGCTTTCACGGGGGATGAGGGGGGGATCATGAAAGTGCGGCTCCCGCCGCCGACCATGGCACAGGGCAACTCGTAGGTGCCATCCCGCAGGACCCGATCTTCCAGAATCTGGCTGGTCGCCGAACAGCTGGCCACATGGTGCTCACTGGGGCGGCGCTGGGCAACGGTGACCACCGGAAGCCGCCCGTCCCGCCCGATCCGCCGGACGTACACCGGGGAGAGCGAATCGAGGCCGGCCTGCCGGAGCGAAACGGGAGTGCGGCCCTGGTGGGCGCTCCGGTACGCCACCACCCAGTCCAGGACATCGACCAGCTCTCGGCTCATTGCCTCCGCCTCTGCCTGCACTGGATCGGCGGGCGGTGGCGCTGCCCGATGCGGGGCGGTCTCCTCCTTGTTGCCGCAGGCCGCCATTCCCAGACCCACGACGAGCATCACCAGCGCTGAACCCACGGTCCCGGTCATCTCGACCTCAGTTCGTGACGTGCGGAACATAGGCACTTGGCCCCCGAGACCGAAGATCCCCGTCCGGGCGGGACGGGGATCGGTGAGATCACTGTGGGTTCCGGTCGGTCAGACAACAGGTGCCAGGGGCTTTTCCATCAGGTACCAGGTCCGGTCGCCGATGTAGCCGTCGCGGCGCATCACCCGGCGCCAATCGTGTACCAGCAGTTCCGCCTCGCCGGCCAGGTCATCGGTCCAGAACTCGGCCAGGTGCGCGCCCAGCTCCCGAGCTCGCTCCTCGAAGGCCAGCAGCAGCCGGTGCCCGTGACCACGGTTACGCTCGTCCTCCCGGACCGCGATCTCCAGGACCTGGGCGACCCCGCCCCGGACACCGTAGCGGAGTCCACCGATCCAGTCACCGATTTCATTGCTCAGGATGAGGAAGTGCTCTTCCAGAAACGCCGCTACCCCGGTCGCCTCCTCCTCGCGCTGCGTGAGGTCGGCAAACCAGTCGGCGAATTCCTCGCCTTGCTCCATTTCCCGGATCGTGAGTTCGCTCATGTCCTACCTCATAGCGGAAACCGGGACGAAAGGTTCCAGCCCCCCTGAAACAACCGGCAACCTTGGTGCCAATCCAGAAGCGACATTGACACCGCGTTTTGTGGTATAAGTCGTTGTCACAGAACGACTTTCAAACATCGTATCGGAAACCGTGATGGAACTGTTGGTGTCTACTTACAGGGTCAATGCTGCCGACCGAGGCAGGGTGCGTCGTTTCGGCGGGCTGGAGTCAGTGAGGTCAGACCCCCAGGGCGAGGCCCAGAACGAGGGCCGCCGCCCCCAGCGCCAGGAGCAGCCCCCACAGGGGCAGGGTGAAGCGGAGCCACTCCTCGAAACGAACCCCGGTCGCGGCCAACATCGCCATCAGGGACCCGTTGGTGGGGGTGAGCAGCTCGCAGAGTCCAGCCCCGAACTGATAGGCCAGGACGGTGATCTGCCGGGACATCCCCAGCAGATCCGACAGCGGGACCAGGACCGGAAGAGTCAGCACTGCCTGGCCGCTGGTGCTGGGTACCGGAACATGCACCAGGGTCTGGGCTCCCATCATGCCGATCGCGGACAGGGCCAGCGGTAGCTGCGCGATAGGCGCAAACATCCGCTCCACAATGGTGTCGACGATGAGCCCGTCGTTTAGCACTACGTAGATTGCCCGGGCAAACCCGATGAGCAGCGCCGCAAACGCCATCGAACGGAATCCCTCGACCAGTGCCTCAGCGGTACCCGGGACGCCCAACCGACCGACCAGGCCGGCGCCCACCCCCATCAGGAAGAAGAGGGCACTGAACTCGGGGAAGTCCCAGCCCCACAGTCGGGCGCCGAGGATGAACAGCACGAAGGTGGCCAGTACCACGACCAGGATCATCCCGTCGCGCACCGTCGAGGGACTGCCCACGGGCACCGGATCGTCGGGCGGCTGCCCGGAGCCGGGGGCGACGGCCGTGGCCCGGGCGAAGCGGATGGTGCCCCAGATCCAGATCAGCAGCGCGGGCACCAGGAAGAGGAGCCGGAATCCCAGGCCCGATTGTGGCTCCAGGTCAGCCACCTTCTGGGCGATAACGACCTGGAAAGGGTTGACCGGGCTGAAGGCAGCGCCCACAGCCGCGGCTCCGAGGCTCACAGATACGGCGACCAGCGGTCGCAGACCGAGCCGGCGGGTGAGCAGGAGCAGCATTGGCACGAACGCGATCAGCTCCTCCGACATCTGGATCATGATCCCCCCGAGCCCGAACGCCAGTGAGGCCATGGGGATCATGAGTACCTCGTGGCCTTCGAGGCGACTCACCAGCCACTGAACCAGCCGGGTCGAGGCCCCGGTGCGTTCGACCACCGCGAAGGCGCCGCCGACCAGGAAGACATAGAAAATCACCCCGCCGGCGTCGACCATACCCCGCGGGATGGCGACCAGGGCCTGAAAGGCACCCACTGGATTCGGGTCCACGTGGTGATACGTCCCCGCGACCACCAGGCTCCGCCCGGTCGCTGCGTCATCGTGTCGCTGGTACTCACCGGCGGGCAGCAGCCAGGAGAGTGCGGCCGCGAGCAGCACGCACGCCACCAGGAGGACCAGCGGATGGGGGAAGCGCATGGGGATTGGGGGAGTGAGGGATTGGGGGATTGGGCCAATGCGGGGGTTGGGGCAGAGCGTCGGAGACTGTAGCGTGCCGCCGTACCGTCGTACCGCCCTTACCTCACTTGGTTTTACACTGCGCCGAGATCGGCACCACGTTATCGCAGGCGATGCTCTGGTCCATCCCGGAGGTCAGGGGTCCGCAGGCGGTATTCTGGGCCGCCCGCTTGGCGTCCTTTTCATTTTCGTGGGATGCCGAGGCGCAATTACGCCGCCCCTGAAACTCGACGCAGACGTCGCAGGTGACCTTCTGGGCACTCAGGGTGTTGAACAGCAGCAAGGCGCCGAACAGGGCGACGGCCAGGACCGTAATGATCGTTCCGCGTTTCATGGGCGAGAGGGGGTGAGGGGATTCGCCGCTCCCGGAATGGGCACCCGGCTGGGTTGGACTTTAGTGGGCTTTTCCCCGACGGGCCAGAGCGGACCCCCCGGGTCGCCTCGGAGGGGCACACCGCCCGGCTCACAGGGCCTGCAGCGCCCCCCAGAGCGGCCACAGTGCCCCGGCGATCCAGAGCATCGCTCCGGCGGCGGCGGTCTGCTCCTTCGACAGCCGCCCGGTGACGGCCAGGCCCACGGCCAGCAGCACGGTGATCCAGAGGGTGAAGAGGTCGACCCGTCCAAGCAGGGCCAGCACGATCGGGTTGGCATGGGCGACGTCGAGGAACCGCCCGATTCCCAGGGTCACGCTGTAGCGCGAGGTGATCGCATCGTCCGGCAGCACAACCAATTGTGCGGCGCCGATCAGGTTCTCCAGGATTCTCGGAAAATAGCCGTACACTCCGATCATCATCGCCTGACCCACCTGAGTGGTGGCCCCTACCACCTGGCCCACCAGCCAGACCGTCAATCCCAGCAGCAGCGGAATGACCAGGCTGCTCACGCCGATGATGAGGACCGAGAACTTCTCGAAGAACTCCTTGCCCTTCAGCATCTGCGCTTCGGTCAGCTTCGGATTCTGCTGCATCGCCTGAGCCATGCCGCGTTTGAATTCGGCATCGAAGATCGGGTCCATCAGGCTCCGGAAGGCGATGGCCAAGGCCACCGCGGCCACCACGAACGCGACCAATGCCAGCCCGAAGGCCGGTGTTTCCCGGCGCCGCTCAAACACCGCCCTGGGCGCGTAGAAGATCTCGAGCAGGTCCTCCCAGACCGAGGGGGGACCCTCGCTGGCAGCCTTGCTGGTCATTGGCGGTGATCCGTAGGCGGGAGGTCGGTAAGTTAGGGTGAGCCTCTGGGTTGTCAAACGGGCCCGCTACAGCAGGGTCCCGCGGAGGACGATGTAGCCGACCGTGAAGTAGATGATGAGCCCCGTTACATCGACCAGAGTGGCCACGAACGGCGCTGAGGCGCTGGCCGGATCGAACCCGGCGCGGCGAAGCACGAAAGGCAGCATCGATCCAGCGAGCGAGCCGAACAGCACCACGCCGATCAAGGCCAACGCCACCGTGAGTGCCACGAGCCCATGGTGGGGGCCGTAGTCGTACCAGCCGAACCGTTGCCAGGTCTCCACCCTGATCAAGCCGATGACCCCCAGGATTCCCCCCAGCGTGAGTCCGGCCGGGAGTTCCCGAACCGCGACTCTCCACCAGTCGGCCAGGGTGACTTCGTTGAGCGCCAGAGCCCGGATGATGAGGCTGGTTGCCTGGCTGCCGGAGTTGCCCCCCGAGCTGATGATCAGAGGGATGAACAGCGCGAGTACCACCGCCCGGCTGATCTCGTGCTCGAAATGGCCCATGGCGGTCGCGGTGAGCATTTCCCCCAGGAACAGGGCAGAGAGCCAGCCCGCCCGTTTGCGCACCATGCGGAGGAAGCCGATGTCGAGGTAGGACTCCTCGATCGCCGCCATACCGCCGAACTTCTGGACGTCTTCGGTCTGCTCGCTGACCAGGGCATCGATGACGTCGTCCACGGTGACGATCCCGAGCACGTGGTTGACGTCATCCACCACCGGGATGGCGAGCAGGTTGTATTTGGAAATGGTGCGGGCGACCTCTTCCCGGTCCACCGTCGGACCCACCGTGACCGGCTTGCGGCCGTCGCCAATCCGGGTGACCAGGGTCTGGGAGTCGGCCATCACCACTTCGCGCAATGACAGGACCCGTTCCAGGCGTTGCTCCTGGTCGTGCACATAGATGGCGTAGACCGTCTCCTTGCCGCTGCCTTCCCTGGCCACATGGAGCCGCACATCCAGGGCGGTCCAGGTGTCGGGGACGCTCACAAACTCGGTGGTCATCAGCCCACCCGCGCTCTGGCGCGGGTAGCTCATCAGCAGCTTCAGCTGGTTCCGGGTCGGGGCATCGAGGACGTGGAGCAGGCGGGCCCGGTCCGACTCACGCAGTTCGCGGAACAGGCCGACCTGCTGGTCAGCGGACATGGCCTGGATCAGCGGGATGGCCACGTGATCCGGCAGCTGTTCGAACAGGTGGTCCCGCTTTTCCAGCAGGGACTCGTCGACTACCTGCACCGCGAGGTCGAACGGCAGGGCCGCGAGCACCCGAACCCCGGCCTCGGTCGGAAGATCGTTCAGACCCTCGGCGATATCGGCCGGCAGCAGGTCTTCACAGGCCGCGAGGAAGTCCTCCTGGTCCGCCGCAAGGAGGTAGAGGAATTCGCCAGGTGGTGGAGTGGGACGGGAAGGCAAGGTTGGCCTCCGGAAATTAGGCGAGTCAGCCGGTGCCCCGGCCGCGGTGATGCCGCCTCCTCGCCACGCGTCGGCGGACCTTCGGGGCACCTTGCCACCGACGCCCCGGCCGGTCAGTTCAACCGCTCGGCCGCTCCGGCTCCCGCGTGGTCTCGGTGGCGACCCAGGCCAGGTACTGCTCCGATCCGGCGGCGACGGAGATGGCGACGACCTCGGGAACGTCGTAGGTGTGCAGCTGGCGGACCAGTGTCTCCAGCTCGATGAACCTGGCGCGGACCGTCTTGCAGTGGCAGTACCACTCGGTGGCCTGGTCGGGTTGACCCTGCCAGCGAAACCGGCTGAGGATGGGGCCGTGTACCTGGGCGCAGGCGGCGAGGTGTTGGGTGGTGGCCGCCTCTGCGAATTCGATGGCGCCGGCCTCGGATGGCCAGGTGGTGGTTACCAGGAGGAATTCGGTCATGCTGCCGCCAGATGCTGGAAGGGGCGGGCCTGGGCCCGCCCCCGCGCAAGCCCCGGCCCAGGCTCGCCGGTTCAGGACGGAATCTTGGTCTCTTCCCCGGTCTTCCCGTCGGCTATCGGAACGATCGCGGTTCGCCACCCGCTCTTGAACGTGACCACCAGCCGGTGCCCAAGCGGATCCGCGGAAATCTCGGTGATGTCCGACGAGAAGGTATTGCGGGCGTAGGTGATTGCGATGTCCGCCTGGGCCTCCGGCCCAGAGTTGTAGGGCCGTGCGAATTCCCGTCCGATGGCCACCACGATAGCCTGCTCCCGCCCGTACCGGGCGTACTGATCGCCGGGGATGAGGCCGGCCTGATCGCTGACATGACCCTGATACTGGTAGTCTCGGCAGGCGCCGAGCGGGGTCCCGAGTAGCAGGGCCAGCAGGAAAGCGGGGCGAAGGCGCATGGGATCCGGACTCCGGTCGGAGACGAAACTAGTAGATTGCCGCTCTCATGCGCAACCATATCGGAGCGCTGTGTCTCACCGCCGGGCTCCTGCTCCCCCCCCCCAGCCGTCTTCGGGCCCAGGTCGACTCCGCCCCCGGCCGGCCGGCGATTGTTCCGGCCGGGCCAACGGCGGTCCGCTGGTATCATGTCGGCGCCGGTCTGGGCGCGGTCGCGGCGGCAGCCCTGGTGGACGAATCCCTCCGGGACCGGCTGCAGCAGCATCGGACCGCCAGCGGTGACGATGTCGCCCGGACCTTCCGGCGGATGGGCGAGCCAGCGGTATACGGCACCGTGGGACTCGGCACCATCGCGGTCGGGATACTCACCGGAAACCGGCCGCTCACTCGTGCTGGTGAGCGGATTTCCGCTGGGCTGCTCACGGCGGGGCTGGTGAGCAGCATTCTGAAGGAAGCGGTGGGCAGACGGCGGCCGGACCAGCCGACCGACGCCTTCCATTTCCGGCCCTTCTCCGGGAACGATTCCTGGCCCTCGGGCCACACCACCATGGCGTTTGCCCTGGCCGCCGGGGTGAGCGACGAGGTCCACCGGTTACCGGTCTCGATCCTGCTGTACGGGGCAGCTGGCCTCACCGGCTGGTCGAGGCTCAACGACGACCGACACTGGCTCTCGGATGTCCTGGCCGGAGCGGCCGTAGGTGTCACCAGCGCAAAGCTGATGAACGGGCGGTGGCGGGTCCTTGGAATACGAGGGCCGCGGTTCCTGCTGGAACCAGGCGCGGTGGGAGTGTCGCTGAGGTTCTAGAACCCGGGCCCGGAAACAGAGACAGGAGACCGGGCGTTTCCCGTCTCCTGTCTTCCGGCCGCGGTTTCTCCTGCCCCTAGGCTGCCAGGGGCTCCTCGACCCAGATGTACTCCGGGTCAATGATCCCGGTCGCCTCGTCCCGGATGTGCCAGGGCATTCCGGACGCATCCAGCTGGGTCATGAACGGATCGGGATCGAACTGCTCCGGCGACCTGACCCCGGACCCGGACCAGGTGCCCGAGGCGATCAGCTTGGCCGCGATCACCGGCGGGACGCCGGTCTGGTAGGCGGTGGCCTGGACTCCCAGCTCGCGGTAGCTGTGATCCTGGCTGGTCACGTTGTAGATGTAGTACGAGTGCTCCACCCCGTCCCGCACGCCGCGGGCGAGGGTTCCCACGCAGGTCTTCCCCTGCATCCGGCCCGCCAGGCTGGCCGGATCCGGCAGCAACGCCACCACCAGGTCCCGGGGCGCCACCCGGACTCCTCCGACGCTGATCCGCTCCTTGCCGTGGAGACCGAGTTCCTTCAGGACCTTGAGAGTGCGCCAGGTGGTGTCATCCATGCAGAGCTTGAAGTCGGCGACCTGGAGCCCGGCGAAGAACATGGGCAAGGTGCGCGACTCCTCATGGTCCACATAGTACGTGTTGAGGACGCCCAGCTCCGGGAAATCGAACGGCTCCCGTCCCGACAGGGCCTCCTCCAGCCGGTACTCGCCGTTTCGCCAGGAGATGGCGCCGCAGGTGCACTCGTCGATGAACACCCAGGGGCTGAAGGTCGCCAGAAAGCCGTCCCGACCGGCACACACGGAATTATCCCCGTCGCGGACATGGAATCCGGTGACCTGGTCGAGCAGGTGCTTGGCCGCGTAGGCCGCGTAGATGTTGCTGGTCCCCGGGTCGGCACCCATCCCCAGCAGCGCCAGCCGCCCGGCAGCCCGGAATTCGTGATCCAGCGAGAACTGATCGGGCAGCTTGGGGGTGCCGTCATCCTCGGCGCCGCCGCTCGCCATGTCGAGGTAGTCGCAGCCCGCCTCGAGACAGGCCCGCATGACGATCAGGTTCGTGGCGGGGAGCGCCGCGTTGAGGAGAATGGTTGTGCCGGTTTCCCGGATGGCTCGAACCAGTGCCTGTCGGTCACCGGCATCGAGGGTCAGCGCCTGTACTTCGGGGTTCCCGATCCGCTGGGCCAACTGCTGGGCCCGACCGGGCGAGGTGTCGGCGATGACGAGGGCTTCGCACATCGGATCCTGCGCGAACTTGAGGGCGGACACGGTCCCCACCGCGCCACACCCCAACACCAGGACTTTCACAAACTCCTCTTTTCATTGTGATGCGGGCCTCGGTCTGGTGCCCGTTCGGTCCGCGGCCGCTCCAACCCGGCCTTCCCTCCGGACCCCCAGGTGCACCTCGCCCCCCCCGCTGACAGGGGTCGCGACTCAAGGGTGGTGTCAGTCGCGAGATCGGACCCTCCGATGGTCGGAGGATTCAAACACGCCCCCCCGGAGTACGGGGGGCCGCAGGCCTAGTGTGGCTGGGCGCTTCGAGCCTGTCCAGCCCCCCTGGGGTGACTCAAACCAGAGTGCGTTCGGGGGTTGACAGCTCTTGAGCGAGAGGACGGCCTTGGCCCCAAACGACTTATCACTGAATTCCAGGCCCGAAGATACTCCGACAGCAGCTGACCTGAAATCAGTCACACTAGCTCCCTCTGTTGGAATCTCGTCGGGGGGTTCAGCTTACACAGACCGACGGCACCGAGGCCCTCCGGCGCAAGGAGAGATCGTGATGCAACGGGACTCCGTACCAGTGAAGCACCCGCTGGCAGGGACGGACGCGGCCAAGGCGGCGACCGCAGGCGCCCCGGTACTGTTGGTGGTCGACGATGACGCCGCGATGGTCAAGCTCATCGCTGGGGTGCTGCAGCACCTCGGGATCACCGTGGTTGGGGCGTACGATGCGATTCAGGGGTTCGCTCGCGCCGTGCGGCAGCAGCCCCGAGTGATCCTGGTCGACTGGCACATGCCGGCCGGCGGAGGCGCCCAGTTGGTCCGGACGCTTCAGGGCAGCCCCAAGACCCACGAAATCCCGGTGGTGGTCATCACCGCCGACACCGCCGCTTCCCTCCCCGCAGCGGCGACGGCGCTCGGCGCGAAGGGCGTGCTGCACAAGCCACTGGATCCCCAACTTCTGGTGGAGACCATTACTCCCTTCCTGGGATAGGTCGCCTCCCGTCGACTTTTCGGGTTTCCAATCAGGCATCTCCTGCTAAGTATCTCTAAACGTCTAACTTGTGTCATTCCGTTGGACTCTATATATCCATATAGTTCCTGTAATTGGTACTCGAGGTCCTATGGGATCTGAGAAACGTCGCGGGGGGACCTGCCGCCTCTTCGGGCTCGGCGTGGTGCTGTCTACCGCCGTGCCGGCGCTGGTCGCGCAGGGGAATCTCACGGTGTTCGCTGCGGCGTCGCTGACGGAGTCACTCACCGCCATCGGGAATGGCTTCGAGGCGCTGCATCCTGGTGTCACCATCCGGTTCAACCTGGCTGGCAGCCAGGTGCTGGTCACCCAGCTGGAGCAGGGCGCCAGGGCGGACGTTCTTGCCACTGCGGACTCCCGCTGGATGCAGCTCGCGGCCGACCGGAAGCTGCTGGCTGGTGAGCCGATTGTCTTCGCGCGCAACCGTCTCGTCGTGGTCATGCCCCGGTCGAATCCCGGACGCATCGACCGGCTGCAGGATCTGGCCCGACCGGGGCTCAAGCTCATTCTCGCCGGGGCGCAGGTGCCCGCGGGTTCCTACAGCCGGGAGGCCCTTGGCCGGCTCGCCAGTGCACCCGGATTCCCGAGGGACTTCGCCCGACTCGCGCTGCAGAACCTGGTGTCCGAGGAGGAGAACGTGAAGGCGGTGGTCGCCAAGGTGCAGCTGGGCGAGGCCGACGCCGGTATCGTCTACGCTTCCGACGTGACCGCGGCCCTGCGGTCCCGGCTTGCCGTACTCGAGATCCCGGAGGCCGCGAACCCCATCGCGGAGTATCCCATCGCCCCAGTCGCGGGAGGCGATCTCGCGCTGGCGACCGAGTTCATTACCTATGTCGAGTCGGCGGCTGGGCTGCAGGCACTGGCGGCTGCCGGATTCCTGGTCGAGGGAAGGATCCGGTGACGATTCCCGACCGTACCCCGCTGGGTGAGAGCCTGGGTCGGTTGACCCTGCTCCTGCTCGCCGCCGTGTTGGGGCTGCTGGTCGCGCTCCCCGTGATCGGACTGGCCTTCCGGGTGACACCGGCGCGGGTGCTCGCCCAGCTCGCGACCCCCGCGGTGCAGGAAGCGCTGTGGCTCAGCGTTAAGACCAGTCTCGCCGCAACGGTGGTAGCGGTGCTCCTCGGTCTCCCCATGGCGCACCTGCTGGCGACCCGTGATTTCCGCGGCAAACGCGCGCTTGAAGTGTTGATGGACCTTCCGATGGTGATCCCACCAACCGTGGCGGGTTTCGCGCTGCTGATGGCGTTCGGGCGGGTGGGGCTCCTCGGTGGCGCACTCTCGGGGTTCGGCATCACGCTGCCGTTCACGACCGCGGGTGTGGTGCTGGCCCAGGTCTTCATGGCGGTCCCGTTCCTGGTCGGGGCCGCCCGGGCCGGTTTTCAGGCCCTGGATCCGCGCTACCTGGACGCCGCGGCCACGCTCCGTGCCGGTGAGATGCACACCCTGTGGCGGGTGCGGCTGCCGCTGGCCCTGCCGAGTATCGTCGCCGGCATTGGCATGTGCTGGGCTCGGGCGCTCGGCGAGTTCGGGGCGACGATCACCTTCGCCGGAAACATGGCGGGAACGACTCGCACCGTTCCGCTCGATGTCTACCTGCTGCTCAACGAGAATCTCGATGCCGCGGCAACACTCTCCCTTCTGCTGATCGTGATGGCCACGGTGCTCCTCGCGGCCATGCGTCAGGCCGGTCTCGGCCTCTTCGCCCCTCCTCGTGCTCCGCGCCTCGCTCCATTACCAGGTCGGTGAGTTCCACCTCGACCTCGACTTCGCCGCCGACCCCGGCCGCACCCTGGTGCTGGTCGGGGAGAGCGGCTCCGGGAAATCAACGGTGCTCAGGCTCCTCGCCGGGCTCATGCGGCCGGGTGCGGGACGGATCGAGGTGGATGGTGAGGTGTGGTGCGATAGCGCAGCGGGGACCTGGGTACCTCCGGCGGAGCGTGCCGTGGGCTACGTCTCGCAGGACTACGCGCTGTTCCCGCATCTCACGGTGGCGGAGAACGTCGGCTTTGGGCTCCGGGCCGCGGGGCGTCCGCGGGGTGAGGTACTCGCACGGACCGCCGCGATGCTTGAGCGGTTCGGTCTCGCAGATTTCGCAGAACGCCGACCCTTCCAGCTCTCGGGAGGTCAGCAGCAGCGCGTCGCGCTGGCCCGGGCCCTGGTGCTGGAGCCAGGGCTGCTCCTGCTCGACGAGCCGCTCGCGGCGCTGGACGTCTCGACCCGGGATGTGGTCCGGGCCGAGCTCAAGCGGCTGCTGTCCGGACTCGACTGCATCACGGTCTTTGTGACCCACGCGCCGATGGAGGCCCTGCTCTTCGGCGACCCCATCGCGGTGCTGGAGGGCGGTCGGCTGGTGCAGGTGGGGGACCGACTGACCCTGCTCCGGGAACCGAGATCCAGATACATCGCGACCCTGCTCGGGCTCAACCTGCTGCCGGGACGGGTGGTGGGACGGGGCGTGGGGGAGGAGATCCACCTCGAGACGCCGCGGGGAGAGGTTACGGTGCTGCAGCAGGTCGTGGGCGATGACCTGTTCGTGGTGGTGCGGCCCGACCAGGTCATGCTCTCGGTGGAGCGTCCGGTGGGGAGCGCGCGGAATGTCTTTGCCGGGGTGGTGGAGGAGATCTTGCCGGAGCCGCCCTATGGGGAGCGGGTGCGGGTGGTGCTCGGCCCGGCGCCGGCCTTCGTAGCAGAAATCAGCGCTGCCGCCGCCACGGCGCTGGATCTCGGCCCGGCCAAATCGGTGTTCGCGTCCTTCAAGGCCACCAGCATCTCGGCATACGCTTGAAGTTCCTGACCGTGGCCGAGACGGCCCAACTGCTTCATCTCAATGTGAAGCGAGTACAGGCCCTCGCGCGGGCGGGGAAGCTCCCCGCCACCCGGATTGGACGGAAGTGGCTGTTCCCCCGAGATCGGATCGACTTGCTGCTCGGGGCTGCGGGAGGAGCGCCCGCCGCTTCGGGGGGTGGGATCGAGCTGAGTGCTCGCAACCAGCTGCGCGGCCGGATCACCGCCCTGACGACTGAGGGCCTGATGTGTGAAGTCCGGGTGGACATCGGTGGACAGGAGCTGGTGGCGATCATCACCCGATCATCGGCCGAGCGACTCGGGCTCCGGGTCGGTGGTGAGGCGTTGGCGGTAGTCAAATCAACTGAAGTCATGATCGGGCGGGGCTAGGGAGCTCCGCAGCTGCCTGGCGGTTTCTCGCGAAAGTTCCATGACGGTGGCACCGGCCCGGGGTGCCGGCTTGCCGTCGGCTCGGCTTTGGGGCTAATCTCCCGGCCCCACGCCTCCTTGAAGGGTCCATGAGCGGCACGCCCAATCTGCCACAGCCCCTGAACGAGCCGGTCCTTTCGTATGCCCCCGGGAGTCCGGAGCGCGCTGCCCTCAAGGCCCGCCTGGCCTCCATGGCGGATGAGACCGCCGAGATCCCGGTGATCGTGGGCGGCAAGGAAGTCCGGACCGGCCGGCTGCACGATGTGGTGTCACCGCACGAACACCGCCGAGTCCTGGCCCGGGCCCACCACGCCGATCCTGCCACGATCCAGGCGGCGATCGCCGCGGCACACGAGGGCTGGCGGACCTGGTCGGTGATGCGCTTTGAGGATCGGGCGGCGGTGTTCCTCAAGGCCGCCGATCTGCTGGCGGGGCCGTGGCGGGCCACGGTCAATGCGGCCACCATGCTGGGCCAGAGCAAGACCGCGTATCAGGCCGAGATCGACAGCGCCTGCGAGTTGATCGACTTCTGGCGCTTCAACGTGCACTTTGCCGAGCAGCTGTATCGGGAACAGCCGGCCTCGGCACCGCTCACCTGGAACCGCCTGGAGCACCGTCCGCTCGAGGGGTTCGTGTATGCGATCACGCCCTTCAACTTCACCGCGATCGGGGGCAACCTGCCCACGGCACCGGCGATCATGGGTAACGTGTCGCTGTGGAAGCCGGCGCAGTCGGCCCTGCTCAGCAACTACTACGTCATGCAGGTGCTGCAGGAGGCCGGGCTGCCGCCGGGCGTGATCAACTTCGTGCCCGGGGATTCGATCGAGGTCAGCAGTGCCGTGCTGGCCGATCCGGGGTTCGCCGGGATTCATTTCACCGGCTCCACCGCGGTCTTCCAGGCGCTGTGGCGGGGCATCGCGGAGCAGCTGCCGCGGTACCACGGCTATCCGCGGATCGTGGGTGAGACCGGTGGCAAGGATTTCGTGCTGGCGCACCCCAGCGCGGACGTGGAGGCCCTGGCGGTGGCGCTGGTGCGTGGCGCTTACGAATACCAGGGGCAGAAGTGCAGCGCGGCGTCGCGGGCCTACATCCCTGCCAGCCTATGGCCGCGTGTGAAGGAGCGGGTGGTCGGGATGATTGGCGAGCTGGGCATGGGTGACGTGCGGGACTTCCGCAATTTCCTCGGGGCGGTGATCGACCGAAAGGCGTTCGACCGGATCTCCGGATTCCTGGCCCAGGCCCGGAACGACCCGGGGGTCACGGTGCTGGCGGGGGGGCAGGGCCGGGCTGAGACCGGTTACTTCATCGAGCCGACCCTGCTGCAGGTCGAGGACCCGGGCTATCGCACCATGTGCGAGGAACTGTTCGGGCCGGTCTTGACCCTGTACGTGTATCCCGATGCCCGGTGGCAGGAGACCCTGTCGCTGGTGGACCGCACCAGTCCCTACGCGCTCACGGGGGCAGTGTTCGCGCAGGATCGGCGGGCGCTGGCGGAGGCCGAGGTCGCGCTCCGTCATGCCGCCGGGAACTACTACGTCAATGACAAGCCCACCGGTGCAGTGGTCGGTCAGCAACCGTTCGGCGGGGCCCGGGCCAGCGGCACCAACGACAAGGCGGGATCCATCCTGAACCTGGTGCGGTGGGTCTCACCCCGCACCATCAAGGAGAACTTCCTGCCTCCGCGGGATTATCGTTACCCGTTTCTGGCCGCGGAGTGACCACTGCGGGTGCTCTTCCGACGCCTCTCGCGGCCCTGTATATTGAAGCGCTGTGGCATGTTAGCGGCTCTCCTGGGTGAAGGCGGTGGGATATGACGGGATTGCCAATCTACCAGGCGCTGCGGGACATCAAGCTGACCACGGTCCGGAAGGCCATCTCGGACGCCTGCTACAATCGCTCGGTGTTGCAGACCTTCGGATGGTACGCGTTCGACCTGGCACTCTATCTGGGCTTGATGTGGGGCGTCTTCAGCAGCGACGCCTGGTGGGCCAAGCTGCTGTTCGGGTTCGGGGCGGGCTGTGCGGTGGCATTCATGTTCGTGTGGGCCCACGATGCCGCGCATGGCGCCTTGTTCAAGAGTGACTGGACCGCGGAGATTCTGGGTACGGTCTTCATGCTGCCCTCGTTGAACCCGTACCGGCTCTGGTGTCATGGCCACAACCGGGTGCACCACGGGTTCACCAGTTTCACGCCAGTAGACTGGATCTGGCGGCCGCTGAGGCCCCAGGAGTACGCGGCGCTGCCGTGGTATCGAAAGCTGATCTACCGCCTGGAACGGTGGCCGTACACCTGCGCGCTCCATTATGTGCTCAAGGTCTGGTGGCCCGGGATGGTCATCTACCGGCCGGACGCCAAGTCTCGGGAACGGTTGGGGTACAGCATCCACCAGGTCCTCACCGCGGGATTCGCGGTCGCGCTGTCGCTGGTGGCCTGGCACTGGGGCGGCGGGTTGCTGGGCGTGATCGCGGGGGTCCTCATCCCCTTCGTGGTCTTCAACTACTTCATCGCCCTGTTCGTATTCCTGCATCATACCCATCCGGAGGTGCCGTTCTTCGACCACCGCTCGGAATGGAGCAACACCATCGGCCAGGTGTACTGCAGCGTCACCTGGCGCTGCTCGCGGCTGAGCGAACTGCTGATCCACAACATCATGATTCACGTACCGCACCACGTCGATCCGCGGATCCCGTTCTATCGCCTCAAGTCGGCCTATGCCGACCTGCGGCGGGATTACGGGGAGTACATTCACGAGTATCGCTTCCGGTGGCGCACGGTGCGGGACATCTTCCGCCGCTGCCAGCTCTACGATTTCGACAGCAAGACCTGGTACAGCTTCCGAGAAGCGGCGGCGCTGACCGCATAGCGGGGTAGGGCTGGAGTTCGGAGCGGGGTAGGGCCGGAGCCATAGGGGGTAGGGCCGGAGCTATGGCTCCGGCCCTACCCCGATCCCGTTACTGCCTGACCACTACTCCACCCTTCATCACGAAGACCACCCGCTGCAGCTCGGTAATGTCCTGCAGCGGGTCGTTCCGTACCGCAATCAGGTCGGCGAATCGTCCCACGGCTACGCTGCCCAGCCGGTCTTCCTGGCCAAGCAACCGGGCTGCGGTAGCCGTGGCGGATTGGATGGCCTGCATGGGGGTCATCCCGTAGCGCACCATGTACGCCAGCTCCTGGGCCTGATTCTCGGTCCAGGCATAGCCGCCGGCGTCGGTGCCGTAGGAAATCCATGGCATCAGGCCCCGGCGGATAGCCTCCCCGAAAGCCTGGCGCTCCAGTTCCACCATCCTGGGCCAGATCCCACCACGCCCTTCCGCCACGTAGGCGCCCACAAAAATGGTCGGGCACCAGTAGACCTTCTGGCGGACCATGCGATCGATCAGATCAGGGGTGAGCCCGTCGCCGTGCTCGATGGTGTTGAAGCCGGCCCGGAGCGCCGAGTCGATGCCGTCCCAGCCGATGGCATGTCCGGCGATCTTGCGGCCCAGGCGGTGGGCCTCGTCGGCAAATGCCTTGAGTTCCTCGTCGGTAAAGTTGACCCAGCTGCGCAGGCGACCGTCGGGGGCGAGATAGTAGCGCCGGTCCACATAGACCTTGATCCAGTCGGCACCGTACTTGACCTGCTCCCGCACCGCCTGGCGGATGTTGTCGGCGCCGTCCACGATCTGCACCCCCTCCGGCACCCGCAGTTCCCAGGAGTACCCGCTCAGCGGGTACATCCCGGTCGCGCTGAACGCCCGAGTGGCGACGAACATCCGGGGGCCGGGTATGATCCCGCGGTTGATGGCATTCCGCACATCCACGTCGGCATACATCGCGCCCTCCGTCTCCAGGTCCCGCAGGGTCGTGAAGCCGTTGAGCAAGGCGGTGCGCGCTGCGACCGTGGCCCGAATGGTCCGGTAGGGGATGGATTCCTTGAGGAGCTGCTCGTCGTAGTCCTGGGCGGTGATGTCGCCCTGAAGCAGGATGTGGGTATGATTGTCGATCAGACCGGGCAGGACCGTGAAGCTGCTCAGGTCGAGCGGTGTCGCGTCGCCGGCCTCGGCGGCGACCGCGCGGTAGGGCCCGAGGCGGACCACCCGGTCCCCCTCAATCAGGATGCCCTGGTCGGCGCGTGCCTGCTCGGAGATGCCGTCGATCAGGCGCCCCGCATGGATCAGGGTGCGAGCCGGCGGAGGACTGTCCTGGGCCGGCAGGCTCGGGGCCAGGGCGGTCAGGAAACCGATGACGAGTGTCATGCCAGGACCGACCAGCTGCGAATACCCGGACATGCGGCGACCACCTCGGGTTGATGAGAGGGATGGGAGACCATGAGGCGGATGCCCGAGGGCTGGGCCGGCCCCGCGATAGATATTCTCCCGGACAGCGGTTCCCGCAAGCGAATTCGACTTCCCGTCTGGCTTCTGGCGGGGCTCGGTCTCGTCACCGCGGGTCTCGCGGGGCAACACCCTCCCACGTATCAGCCGCGGCAGCTCGACTGTGGGGTGTATCGCCAGGAGCTCCGCGCCACGGTGCTGCTGGAGTCGGGTCGGCAACGGACCGAGGAACATACCGGCCGCCACAGCCGGTTGATGGTAACCGCCCGGGCCGGGGATTCCTCCATCACGATCGAGGCCAGGATTGACTCGCTGCTGGTCTGGCGCGAGGGGTCAGGCGAGCGGTTGAGTCCCGAGACCGATGGGGTCATTGGGGCTCGCTACCTGGGCCGGCTCAGCCCCCGAGGCAGCTTCACCGTCCTGGACACGCCCTTCGTGCCGGATGAAGTTCAGGACATCATGGACCTGCGCG
>CALMOP010000249.1 GCA_937871775.1 uncultured Gemmatimonadota bacterium
CCCGCAGCCGTCGGCGATGCCGTGATGGCGGCGCTCCTGGCCGCGGCGGCAGCGGCGGGTTCGCACCTGAATCGTGGTCTGAATCTGGCCGCCGCCGGCCGCCCCGAGGAACTCCGGGACCTGGCGGACCAGACCGCCGCCATGCTGCGAGACACCCAGCGGGCCGTGACCGAAGTGCGGCTTATCGCCGAGGAGCAGCTGCGGGGAGGTGGGGAGCGGGGGAGCTGAGGAGGGATCGCGGGGTCGTGTGTCCATTGCCATCGGCCATCAGCCAACGGCCAACCGCCGCCGCCTACCTCGTCAGCACCTTCGGCTCCCCAGCGGTAATCGCCACCGTATGCTCGAAGTGCGCGGCCAGGCTGCCGTCGGCGGTGACCACGGTCCACTTGTCCGGCAGGGTGCGGGTGGCGTAATGGCCGGCGGTGATCATGGGCTCGATGGCGATCGTCATGCCTTCCAGCAGCCGGGGGCCCCGCTGAGGCTGGCCGTGATTGGGCACCTGGGGCTCCTCATGGAACTGGGTCCCGATGCCGTGGCCGACCAGCTCCCGCACCACCCCGAAGCCGGCGCTTTCCGCCACGGCCTGCACCGCGTGACCGATGTCTCCCACATGATTCCCGGCCCGGGCCTGGGCCATTCCCGCCACCAGACACTCCTGGGTCACTCGGAGCAGCCGCTCGGCCTCGGGCGATATTTCCCCGACCGCCACCGTGGTGGCGCTGTCGGCATGCAGCCCCTCCAGCTGCACCCCCACATCGATGCTGACCAGGTTCCCCTCCTGCAGAATCCGGCGTGGGTTGGGAATGCCGTGGACGATTTCCTCGTTGATCGAAGTGCACAGGGTCTTGGGGAACCCGTACAGCCCCTTGAAGGAGGGGCGCGCGCCAGGGTGGCTGCGGATGAACTTCTCGGCCAGGCTGTCGAGGTCCTCGGTGCTCAGACCGGGACGCACCTCGCGCCGGAGCAGCGCGAGCGTCTCCGCGACGATGTGGCCCGCCCGGGCCATGGTCTCGATTTCGCGAGGGGACTTGATCGTGATCATGAGTGCGATCGGCGTGGAGACCGGCGGGGCCTGTCCCCTCCAGGCAGGGCCTAGCGGCCCAGCAGCGCCTGCACCTTCGCCGCGATCTGATCGATCCGGCCCACCGCCGGAATCAGCTCCACCCCGGCGCGGGCCCGGTACCAGTCCAGCACCGGGGCCGTCTGTTCTCGATAGGCCTTGAGCCGGGTCGCAACCGCGGCCGGATCGTCATCCGCCCGGCCCTCGATGCCGCGCCGCTTCTCGATCCGGGTCAGGATCTCGCGATCGGGCACGTCGAAGAACAGCACCCGGTCGATCTGCCGGCCCAGCTCCTTCAGCAGGCTAGTGACCCCTTCGGCCTGGGGCACGGTGCGCACCACTCCATCGAAGATGACCCCGTTCCGGGCCTCCGGTTTGGCCAGCTCCTCACGGACCACACCCAGTATGATGTCATCGCTGACCAGCTGGCCCGCCTCCATCACCGCGCGGGCCTTGAGGCCTACAGGCGTACCTCGCTTGACGGCGTCCCGCAGCAGGTCACCAGTGGCAAACTTGGGAAGCCCGAGCCGCTCGGCGAGGATGGCACCCTGGGTGCCTTTGCCGGCGCCTGGGGAACCGAGCAGGAGAATGTCCATGGGGAGATACCGATGTTGCGGGGCTGATGGCTGCCGCGGTTGCGGTAGGGGCGGCGGGCCACCCCTACATGAACCGTTCCTGGCGACCCCGGAACTTGATCCGCCCCGACTTCATGAAGCTGTCGTACTTGCGCAGGGTCAGATGCTGCTGGATCTGCGCGATGGTGTCGAGCAGCACGCCCACCACGATCAGGACCGAGGTCCCGCCGAACTGGGTCTGAAAGCCGAGATTCTTGGTGAGCCAGACCGGGATGAGCGCAATCAGGGCCAGGAAGACCGCACCGGGGAGGGTTACCCGGGCCAGCACGTTGTCGATGTAGTCGGCGGTACTGGCCCCTGGCTTCACGCCGGGGATGAACCCGCCCTGCTTCTTGAGGTTTTCGGCCAGGTCCACGGAATTGAAGATGATCGACGTGTAGAAATAGCTGAACAGCAGGATCAGGATCGCGAAGGACACGTCGTACGCCAGCTCCCCCGGGCTGAAGACGTCCCGGAGCCACCTCAACCAGGCCACCTGGGAAAAGCTCGCCAGGGTGCCGGGCACGATGATGATCGTCTGGGCAAACACGATCGGCATGACCCCGGCCGTGATCAGCCGGATCGGGATGAAGGTCTTCTGGCCCTGGGTCATCCGGCCCCGCCCCATCACCTTGCGCGGGATCTGGACCGGAATCCGGCGCGCCGCCAGTTGCATGGCGGTGACCGCGGCGATGACGCTCAGCAGCACCAGGCCGAACAGCACGATCCGGCCCAGCGTCAGCGCGCCCGACCGGTAGAACCCGATCATGTTCACGAGGCCCGGCCACAGCCGGTCCAGGATCGAGAAAGTGATCATCAGGCTCATACCGTTGCCAATGCCGCGTTCGGTGATCTGCTCGCCCAGCCACATCACGAACACGGCGCCCGTGGTCAATACCACCACCATGGCCAGCCGGCCCCAGAGGGACGGCACCGCCACTGCCCCCGGGATGCTCTCGGTGAACACCGCGAAGGTGTAGGCCTGGGACAACGCGATCAGCACGGTGATGTAACGGGTCCACTGGGTGAGCTTCTTCTTGCCCTCTTCGTCCTTCTGCATCTTCCCGATCGACGGCACGATGCCGCCGGCCAGCTGGAAGATGATCGAGGCGGAGATGTAGGGCATGATCCCGAGCGCGAAGATGGTCGCTCGAGACAAGCCACCACCGAGGGTATCGTACAGCCCGAAGAAGCCGGCGGCGGCCGAATTGCGGATGTAGTCGGTGATCGCCTGCACGTTGACACCGGGCGCGAAGATGTGCGCTCCGATGCGGTAGATCACCAGCGCCAGGAGGGTAAACCCGATCTTCTTCTGCAGCTCGGGATCCATCCCGAGCGCGGGACGGGCGGCGGCGGTCATTCGGCGCGGATCTTCCCGCCGGCCTTCTCGATCTTGCTCCGTGCCGACCCGGACAGGGTCACCCCGTGCACCGAGTAGGCCCGGGTGGCATCGCCGCCGCCCAGCAGCTTCACCGGAACCTCTCGCTTCGAGATGAGGCCCGCGGCGAGCAGGGTATCCGGGTTCACCTCGGTGGCGCCGAGCCGGCCCAAGTCCTTCAGATTGACCGGCTGCGAGTGGACCTTGAACGGATTCGTGAAGCCCCGCTTGGGCAGCCGGCGATACATCGGCATCTGGCCGCCCTCAAAGCCGGGGTTGGTCTCCCCCGCCTGACGGGCCTTGTGTCCCTTGTGTCCCCGGCCCGAGGTCTTGCCCTTCCCGGACCCGGGACCACGGCCCACCCGCATCTTGGCCTTCCCGGAGCCCCGCGCCGGCCGCAGGGTGGACAGGGTGATCGGCGCACTCTTCTCCGCCATTTACTTCTCCTCTGCCGGCGCCACCTCGATGAGGTGACGCACCTTGAACAGCATGCCCCGCACCGAGGAATTGTTTGGCAGCTCGGATTCCGACTGGTGCCGCTTCAGCCCGAGCGCCGCCAGGGTCCGGCGCATGGTTGCCGAGTGACCGATCCCCGACCGGATCTGCTTCACCCGGAGCCGCTTGGCCTTGGCTTCCGGCGGAATCTCCGCGGCGTGATACGCCGGGCCCTGCCGCCCCACGACTGGATTGCGCCCCATGACTCAGACCTCCTGCGGGGAGCGGTAGGACAGTTGATCGACCTCGATCCCCCGTTCCCGGGCGATCTGCCGAACGGTGACCAGCCGGCTCAATCCGTCCATCGTGGCGCGCACCATGTTGTGCGGGTTGGTGGAGCCGAGACTCTTGGTCAGGATGTCGGTGATCCCGGCACACTCCAGCACCGAGCGCACCGGCCCCCCCGCGATCACCCCGGTGCCGCTGGCGGCCGGCTTGAGCAGCACCCGTCCGGCCCCGTGCCGGCCCAGGATCTCGTGCGGGATCGTGACCCCGACCCTCGGCACCTCGACCATGTTCCGCTTGGCCGCCTCCACCGCCTTGCGGACCGCTTCGGACACCTCGTTGGCCTTGCCGGTCGCGATCCCGACCTTGCCCTTGCCGTCGCCCACCGCGACCAGGGCATTGAAGGAGAACCGCCGACCGCCCTTCACAACCTTGGCTACCCGGTTGATCGCCACCACGTTCTCGACGAATTCACTGTGCTCGCGATCCCGGTCGCCCCGCTTGCGGTCCCCGCCGCGACCCCGACCGCCGCCGCCACCACCACCGCCGCCCCGGCCGCCCCGGCCCCGCCCACGGGGCTCGGCTGGCGCCGGTGTCGTCTCAGGAGTAGCCGGTGCCTGTTCGTCTGCCATATCAGAACTCCAGTCCGCCTTCGCGTGCGCCGTCGGCGACAGCCTTCACGCGTCCGTGATACCGGTATCCCGCGCGGTCGAACACCACCTTGGTGATCCCGGCGGACTTGGCCCGGGCGGCGAGTGCCTTCCCGGTGCCCTTGGCCAGACCGACCTTGCCCTGACCGTCGGACTGTACCCCTTCGGAATGATCGCTCA
>CALMOP010000250.1 GCA_937871775.1 uncultured Gemmatimonadota bacterium
TCCGGATCGTCCGGGCCGCGCAGCCGTTTCCAGAGGGCCACTTCGTCGCGCCCGGTGTGGCGCTGGGCATGCGCCGCCTCAGCATCATTGACGTCGCTGGTGGACACCAGCCGATCGGCAATGAGGACGGGGCGATCCAGCTGGTGTTCAACGGGGAGATCTACAACCACCACGACCTGCGCCGCCGGCTCGAGCCCCAGCACCGATTCCGGACCCGGAGCGATACCGAGACCATCGTCCATGGCTACGAGGAGTACGGCGACCGGGTCCTCGATCGGCTCCGCGGCATGTTCGGCTTCGCGCTCTGGGACGGAAACCGGGCCCGCCTGCTGCTCGCGCGGGACCGCCTGGGCATCAAGCCGCTGTACTACTGGTCGATGCCAGGGGGTGGCCTGGCGTTCTGTTCCGAACTGCGGTCCCTGCTTGCCCTGCCTCAGTTCAGACCCACGGTGGACCCCGAGGCGGTCGCGCGCTACCTGGGCTTCGGCTACGTGCCCGAGCCGCGGGCCATCCTGCAGGGGGTGCACAAGCTGCCGCCAGGGCACGTCCTGACCTGGCAGCGGGGGCAGGCGCCGATGGTAACCCGGTACTGGACTCCGGTTCGCCCCGAGGCGTCCACCATCGACGAAGAGGAAGCTGTCGTGGAGCTGCGGCGGCTGCTGCAGGAGGCCGTCAGCTGTCACCTCGAATCCGAGGTCCCGCTGGGTGCCTTTCTGTCGGGCGGCCTCGACTCCTCGACGGTGGTGGCGATCATGGCTGGTGCGCTCAGCCGCCGGGTGCAGACCTTCACCATCGGCTTCGATGAGGGTGGCTACAATGAGGCACCCGCGGCCGCCGAGGTGGCCGGTGCCCTCGGCACCGACCACACTGAGCTGGTGGTGCGGCCCGACGCCGACGCGCTGGTCGAGGGGCTGGTCGCCGCATTCGACGAACCCTTTGCCGACTCGTCCGCGATCCCGACCTATCTGGTGGCCCAGCTCGCGCGGACCAGGGTCACGGTGGCACTGTCGGGCGACGGTGGCGACGAGCTCTTCGGTGGCTACACCCGGTACCTGCAGACCCTGCGACGGCGTCCGCTTCCCGCCATGGCGCGGCCGTGGCTTCGCGGGTTGGGACGCCTGGCGCCCCACGGGGCCCCCGGGCGCAACTACCTGATCGACATGGGCCGCCCCTGGGAAGGACGCTACGCCGCGACGGTCGCGCAGCCTCTGGCCCCCGTGGAGGGAGGGGTTGCCCGGCCCGACCTGGTCCACGCCGCGGGCCCCTTCGAGAGCTGGCTGGCGCCCCGATTCGACGCCGCGCGGTCGCGGGACTTCGCCACCCGCATGACCCTGGTGGATCTCGAGACCTACCTGCCGGGGGATATTCTCACCAAGGTCGACCGGACCACGATGGCGGTCTCCCTCGAAGCCCGAGTACCGCTGCTGGACCATCCCCTGGTGGAGTTCGCGGTCTCCCTGCCGGCGCGACTCAAGTTTCGCGAAGGCCATGGCAAGCACATCTTCCGGCGGGCCATCGCCCCGCTCATTCCAGCGTCGGTTCTGACCAGGCCCAAGCAGGGGTTCGCCGTCCCCCTGGACCGCTGGTTCCGGGGGCCGCTCCGCCATCGACTCGAATCCTTGCGACTCCCATCCCGGCCCGCCTACCAGTTCGTCTCTCCGCCTGAGGTCGGCCGCCTGATCGAGGAACACCTCAAGGGCCGTCGCGACCACAGCCATGCCCTGTGGCGGATCCTCGTGCTCGATCTCTGGCTGACCCATCTCGGGGACGGGCGCCTCGCCCGGCCGACCTCGAACCCGCTGCGATCGTGATCTGGGAAGTCCTGTTCTGGTCGGGCGCGGGCATCGTCTTCACCGCCTACGTCGGGTACGGCCTGTGGGTCGCCGCGCTGAGCCGGATCCGGCCCGCGGACAACCAACCCCGCTACCGGCCCGACCCGGAGCTGCCGCGAGTGACCTGCGTGATGGCCGCGGCCAACGAGGCGGCGCTCATCGGTCGCAAAATCGAGATCCTCACCCAGCAGGACTACCCGCCCGAAAAGCTCGAGATCGTGGTGGTGAGCGACGGCTGCACCGACGCCACCGAGGCGATCGTCTCCCAATGGACGGCTCGGGACCCGAGGATTCGTCTGCTCCGGACGCCGCGGCGCAGTGGCAAGCCGACCGCCCTGAATCTGGCCCGGTCTCAGGTCGTCACCGAGGTGATGGCGCTCATGGACGTCCGCCAGGAACTGCCGCCGAACGCCGTCCGCGATCTGGTCGCCTATCTGGCGATCCCCGGGGTCGGCGCGGTCTCAGGCGACCTGCAGGTCCGGGCGGACCGCTACTGGACCTATGAGGGGCTGGTCCGGAAGCACGAGTCACGATCCGGCTCCATGGTGCAGGTGACCGGCTCGCTGTACGCGCTCCGCACGGCGGATTTCCCCGAGATCCCGGCCGAGACCATCCTCGACGATGTCTATGTGCCACTCCAGATCGCGCTCCGTGGCGGCCGCATCGTCATGGCCGAGCCGGCCAAGAGCCTCGACGTGGTAACCCGCTCGGTCGGGAGTGAGTTCGTGCGGAAGGTCCGGACGCTCGCCGGCCTGGTCCAGGTCTGTCATCTGGTGCAGGGCTGCCTTGACCCCCGGCGGAACCCGGTCTGGGCACGCTTCCTGGTTCACAAACTCTTCCGGCTGGTTGCCCCATATGGTCTCCTGCTGATGCTCGCCGGCGCGGCAATGGCCCAAGGCTGGTTCTACCGGTCTGCGCTGATCGGAGCGGCGGCGCTGGTCCTGCTCGCGGTGGGCGGGTCGCTCGGGATCCGCTTGCGACTGGCGTCCCTCAGCCAGTCGATCGTGGCGCTGAACCTGGCGGCCCTGTGGGCGGTGCCCTGGTACTACCTCGGCCGGGCCTCGGTGACCTGGGCGCGCGTGGAGGTCGACCGGACATGAGCCCTCCATCGCTGCGGATCCACGTCATCACCGAGGAGGATCCATTCTATCTCCCGGTGTTCTTCCGCGAATTCTTTGCGCTCCTGCCACGGGACCATTTCACGGTGACGGGCGTGGACATTACTCCACCACTGAACCAGAAGAGCCGGCGCGGCCTGGCCCGGAAGCTCTACCGCTTCTACGGCGCCGTGGACTTCCTCCGACTCGGAGTCAGGTTCACGGCCCGGAAGCTTCTCGACCTGATCCTGCCGAGCGGCTGGTGGCGCGGCGGCACCATCCGCCGGATCGCCCTGGCCCAGGGCGTGCCTTGCCGGACTGTGTCCGATGTCAACGCTCCCGAGTACCTGGAGCGTCT
>CALMOP010000251.1 GCA_937871775.1 uncultured Gemmatimonadota bacterium
CGGCAGGTCGCCCACGAGATCAAGAATCCCCTGACCCCCATGCGACTCGGGATTCAGCATGTGCGCCGGGTGCGTCGCGAGCGACCCGACCAGTTTGACACGGTCTTTGAAGAGACCTCCGAGCGGATGCTCGCCGAGATCGAGCGCCTGGACACCATCGCTCGGGCCTTCAGTCGGTTCGGACTGCCGGGGGACCTGGCGGCCCCGCTGGAGCAAGTCGATCTCGCCGCGGTGGGCCGGGACGTTGCCGCGCTGTATCGGCTGGCAGATGATGGGGTCCGCATCGAGGTCGAATCGACCGGTGCGGTCGGGGTTCCGGCGCGAGTCGATGAGGTCAAGGAGGTGCTCGGCAACCTGCTGGAGAATGCCCGGCAGGCCGGGGCTCGTCGGGTGCTGATCCGGGTGGATTCACGCCGGCTGGAGGTCCGGGACGACGGACCCGGTATCCCGGCCGAGTCCATCGCCCGGGTGTTCGAGCCACGCTTCTCGACCACCACGAGTGGCTCGGGCCTTGGCTTGGCGATCGTGCGACGCCTGGTCGAGGGCTGGGGTGCGACGGTCTCGGTGTCCAGTTCCCCGGGGGAGGAAACTCGGGTGACCCTGCTGTGGCCCTGACGTTGCTGGCGAGGGGTCGTGACGGCAAAGCGGGCGACCTGGCATCCGGCCCGACTTCTGCTCTGGATCGAGGGGTCCACGACCACCGCCGGACACTGCTCGCCGGGATCCCGTCATGAATCCAGAGCCGATTCCCCAGGATCTGATCGCGGTTCACGACCTCCTCAAGGAAACCCTTGTCACGGCGCGAGATAGGGCTGCCCCATGTGAGTATGGCGTGGCTGTCTTTCCGCGCACTGGCAGGTTTGGGGCCCCGGTCTTCGGGATCGCGACCAGTGGCGGCGAATCCACAGTCCTGACCTACCGGATGCTACAATCTCTGGTGGAACTGCCGGTCTACATTTCAGGCCGCGTACCGGCCACGATCCGCGAAGGACTGTCGTACGGGCCACCCCGAATGATCCCGACCGCGCTGCTCGACCAGCCGGTGCTGCGGGTGGGATTCACCTGCTGCATCGGTAGCAGCCGCGATGATCTCGACCGGACCCAGCCGCTGGAGACCAGTGTCTTCGCGGGGGATCTGACCGCACCCATCATTCTGCTGCTCGACGCTCGGCCGGACGGCTGGCCGCAGTAGGGGCGACCCGACGGGTCGCCCCTGCGACGCGGCCAGCCGAAGTTCCCCGACGATCCGACCCAACGGGTCGCCCCTACTGCGCGACCGCGGGTGCCGGCTGGGCCGGCACCCGCGCTGTTTTTCGGTGACGTATCGCGTTGCCAGGGTACCCTCCCGGCGGGACCGAGGCCCGACTCTGGGGGATCCCGTCCCCGGAGCCACCATGCTCGCCCGTATTCACTCCGCCACTCTGGTCGGCATCGATGCCGTGCTGGTGCAGGTGGAAGCAGACTTGGCCAACGGGCTGCCCGGGTTCGCCACGGTGGGCCTGCCCCAGGGGGCAGTGAAGGAGGGCCGGGAGCGGGTTCACGCCGCCATCACCAACGCCGGCTTCACCGCCCCGCTCAAGCGGATCACCGTCAACCTGGCTCCGGCAGACATCAAGAAGGAAGGCTCGGGGTTCGACCTGCCCATCGCGGTGGCCATTCTCGCCGCGAGTAGCCAGGTCCCGGCCGCTGCGCTGGAAGGCATGTTGTGTGTGGGAGAACTGGGGCTGGAAGGGGATCTCCGGCCGATCCGCGGTGCCATCTCGATCGCCATCGCGGCGCGGCAGGCCGGGCTGGCCGGAGTGATTCTCCCGCTCGCCAACGCGGCGGAGGCGGCCGTGGTGCAGGGACCACCGGTCTTCGGGGCCACTACGCTTGCCGCGGTGGCCGGGCATCTCAGGGGAGCCGCACCCCTGCCACGCATCACGGCGGATCCTGCCGCGTTCGGGGACGAGCCTCTGCTTGAGCTGGTCGACTTCGCCGAAGTCCGGGGGCAGCCGGCAGCCAAGCGGGCCCTGGAGATCGCGGCCGCGGGGGCCCACAACGTGCTTCTCATCGGCCCCCCCGGAGCCGGCAAGACGATGCTGGCCCGCCGGCTGCCGACCATCCTTCCGGCGCTGACTCTGGAGGAAGCGCTCGAAGCCACCCGGATTCACAGTGTCGCCGGGCTGCTGGGGTCGGGGCGACCGCTCCTCAGTCGGCGCCCGTTCCGGGCGCCCCATCACACCATCAGCGATGCGGGGCTCATTGGTGGTGGCTCGACGCCGCGGCCCGGCGAGGTGAGCCTCGCGCACGGCGGGGTCCTGTTCCTCGACGAGCTGCCCGAGTTCCGGCGCCATGTGCTCGAAGTGCTGCGGCAGCCGCTGGAGGACGGCGTGGTCACTCTGAGCCGAGCCGCGATCAGTCTGACCTACCCGGCCCGGTTCACGCTGGTGGCGGCCCTGAACCCCTGTCCCTGCGGGCAGGCGGGCAGTCCCAACGCCACCTGTCGCTGCGACGCGCTGACCATCGAGCGATACCTGGCCCGCCTGTCAGGGCCGCTGCTGGATCGGATCGACATCCAGCTGCGGGTCCCCGCGGTCGCGCCGGCGATGCTGGCCGGAGAGTCGGGCGAGGAACCCAGCGGCGCGGTGCGGGCTCGGGTGGAGGCGGCCCGAGAGCGCCAGCGCCGGCGCTATGCCGCCGAGCCCGGGATCCATGCCAACGCCCATCTCGGGCCCCGCAGTCTGTGGCGCCACTGCCGACCCAGCCCGGAGGCGGAGGCGCTGTTGCGTCAGGCCCTCGCGCAACTCGGCCTGTCGGCCCGCGCCTATCACCGGGTACTCAAGGTCGCCCGCACCATCGCCGATCTCGCGGGGGCCGAGGAGGTCGGTTCGGGCCACATCGCCGAGGCCATCCAATACCGCACCCTCGACCGATCGGCCCTGGGCCAGGCTGCCCGGGTGGCCGCTGGACCGCTCGCGCCAGGCGATCCCGGATCCCCGCTCACGCCGGGTCGGCGGGCGGGCGTTCGCTAGCGCGCCTTGACCCCGTAGGTAACAGCCAGGAAGTCCCACCACGCGTCGAAGCGCGAGTCACTCCCCAGCGTGTCGTGCGTCTCGGTGGCGAGGCGGCCCGCTTCTTCGTGGCGCTGCAACAGGCAGAGCAGGTAGATCCTGAACACTCTCGCCGTGGCAAAGAGCGGCGGATGTTTCTCTGCCTTGCGCAGCGGCTCCAGCGCTTCCTCGAATCTGCGCTCCGAGACGAGACGCGCGCCCAGGTGGTACTGCCACATCGGGAGGGCCTGCTCCTCCCGGCTCAGCGCCCCCATGGCTCGCTGCAGGTCCGGGGTGGTCCCCATGTGCCAGAGGATCGGCGCGGTCAGGGTCGTTTGGGTGAGAAGGAAGTGGAGATCTCGGGGACTCTTGGCCAAGGGATGGCCGGACAGTTCGATGAGGTTGTTGACAATGCGTTGGGGCTCGAAGTAGGGGACGGTTCGCGCAACGAGTGGCTCGGGCCACAGTCGTTCGATGAGGGGACTGGCGAGGAAACGTTCCCGGGCCGTCTTCGTGTCCAGGAGCGTGAGGAAGAGCTTGCTGGACCCCTGCCCCAGTGGGGAGTCAGTGAGAATGCGTTTGGGGAAGTTGTCGACCAAGGGAAGCTCAGCACGAGTCATCTCACTCAGGTACTGCGCATCACCGATGAACAGGGCACCCAGCTGTTCCGGCCGCTCCAGTCCCAGCGCCTGCAGCTCCTCGGCGATACGGGGCTCGCGCCACTGCCGCTCGAACCAGTCGGCCGATACGGGTCCCTGCGCGTTCCGGGTTCCGACCAGCATTACGTCCTCGCGCCTGCCATGCCACAGGGATGCGTCCGGGAAGACCTCCTGGAACGCCTTGATGATGGCCTTGGCGCTGCCGTCGCCCAGGGAGTGCAGTGGGAGCCAGTAGGTGACGAAGCCGCCCTCGTTGAGCCGGTCGTGCATCAGTTGGAAGTACTCTCGGGTGTAGAGATTCACGACCGTGGCGACCTGGGGCGGTGGCGGCTCACCGGTGATGAGGTCGAAGGTCTTGTCTGTCGTCTGGAGAAAGTACCGGCCGTCTTCGATGTGTACCCTGACGCGAGGATCGTTGAGAGGATTCTCCGCGGGATCGGGGAATACGATGGAGTTCATCTCGAGCACGTCCCGGGAGATATCCACGACATCGATCGCTTGCAAGGAACTGGTCTCGGTCAATGCCTTGGCGGTGGATCCCACGCCATAACTGATGAGCAGCGCCCGCTGCAGGGCGGGATGCACGGCAACCGGCAGATAGACGTACAACTTCATGTAGCGCCGCGAGGAGAACTCCGTGGTCGACATGGACAGGGAGTTGGTCACCAGGCGATAGTCCAGGTGCACCTGTCCGAAGATGAATTCCTCGACGTAGAGAACCGTCTCGGTTAGACCCTCGCGCAGTCCCGCCACCCGCCACTCACGAGGACCGGCCCAGCGTCCCGCCGTGGTCATCAAATGCCGGTGCTGCATGGCTCCCCACGGAAACAGCGCCAGGGCCACGAACCAGACACCGCCGATCGGGTACAGCACCCGTCGCGGGGCCCGGCATCTGGTGAACACGACCAGGCCGATCACACCGTACAGGACCGCCATCAGGAAGAAGGACGCTTCCATCCCGAGAGTTGGGAGCAGAAGAAAGCCGCCGGCAAACGCGCCCAGCGCAGCGCCCGTGGTGTTGGCCAGGGTGAGCACGCCGGTCGTCGCGGTGGCCGACGGATATTCCCGGCGCAGCGCGGAACCGGCGAGGCTGAAGAAGATGCCCGACAGGAAGGACACGGGGAGTATGAGCGGCACGGAGATCCTCAGAACGGAGACGAAACCGGTGATCTCCTTGTGGCCGAACGGCGCCACGAACAATGGAAAAGCCGCGTAGGTGACGGCGCACAACAGACCGGAAGCCAGCGACACGACGACAGCGTACCGGAAACCCTCCTGGTCGAGGCGTAACCAGTAGGACGCAGTGAACCCGCCCAGCGCGATCCCCGCCAGCACGACCGCCAACATGACGGCGAATGAGAGGGTCGAGCCG
>CALMOP010000252.1 GCA_937871775.1 uncultured Gemmatimonadota bacterium
TGATGCTGGTGCACAGCCTCTGGGACCAGGAGGACATCTACGGCGCCCCGGCGGTGTACCGCGCCATCAAGCCCAAGGACCCCGGCAACAAACTGGTGTTCCTGGTCATCGGCCCCTGGTATCACGGCCAGGAAATCAAGGAGGGCAGCACCCTGGGCGCGCTCCGCTTCAACAGCAACACCGCGCTCTACTTCCGGCAGCAGATCCTGCGGCCCTTCCTCGATCAGTATCTGAAGGACGGCGCGCCCAAGGCAGACGTCGCGCCGGTCACCGCCTTCGAGACCGGCACCAACACCTGGCGCAGGCTCCCGTCATGGCCGGCGGGATGCGCCAGCGGCTGCACGGTGCGCCCGACCCCGCTCTATCTGCACGCCGGGCTCAGCGTCTCCTTCACGCCGCCAGCCGCCGAGGGCTCGGCGTACCAGGAGTATGTGTCCGATCCTGCCAAGCCGGTGCCGTTCCGGGCCCGGCCCATTCAGCCGGTCGGCTACGATGGCGACTTCACTTGGGACTACTGGCTGGTGGACGACCAGCGGGAGGCTTCGGGACGCCCCGATGTGCTGGCCTTCACCTCGGAGCCGTTGACGGAGCCGCTCAAGATCAGCGGCCAGCCGGTGGCCCACCTGGTGGCATCGACAGATGGCAGCGACGCGGACTGGGTGGTGAAGCTGATCGATGTCTACCCGGATGAAGTGGCGGAGCAGCCGCAGATGGGTGGCTATCAACTCATGGTGGCGGCGGATATCATCCGCGGACGCTATCGCGAGAGCTTCGAGACTCCCAAGCCGATCGCGGCCAACCAGCCGCTGCCCTACCAGTTCGCGCTGCCCACCGCGAACCACGTCTTCCTGCCGGGTCACCGGATCATGGTGCAGGTCCAGTCCAGCTGGTTCCCGCTCTACGACCGGAACCCGCAGAGCTTCGTGCCCAGTATCTTCTGGGCCAAGCCGGGCGACTACCGCAAGGCGACGCAGCGGATCTATCACTCGACGGAGCATGCGAGCTTTGTCGAACTGCCAGTGGTGACGACCCCCTGACACCGCCTTCGGTCATCCACGTTGCCGGCATCCGCCGGACGTACGGCGACGTCGTCGCGGTCGACGACGTCTCCTTCGACGTCCAGGACGGCGAGATCTTCGGCCTGATCGGCCCCAACGGCGCCGGCAAGACCACCACGATGGAGTGCGTCGAGGGGCTGCGCCGCCCCGAGCAGGGCTCGATTACGGTGCTGGGCCTCGATCCCTTCCACGAGGTCTACCGGCTGCAGGAGCGGATCGGGGTGCAGCTGCAGCAGGCCCAGCTGCAGAAGCGGATCAAGGTCTGGGAGGCGGTCCAGCTGTGGGCGTCGCTCTACAAGAGGAAGACGGCCGACGGCGACCGGCTGCTGGAACAGCTCGGCCTCGTGGAGAAGCGGAACGCCTGGTTCATGACTCTCTCGGGGGGACAGAAGCAGCGGCTGTTCATCGCCCTTGCACTCATCAACGATCCCGAGGTGGTCTTCCTCGACGAACTTACCACCGGGCTCGACCCGCAGGCGCGGCGGGCGATCTGGGAACTGGTCCGCGGCATGCGCGACCGGGGGAAGACGGTCTTCCTGACGACGCATCTGATGGAAGAGGCCGAAAGACTCTGCGATCGGGTGGCGATCATCGAACATGGGCGGATCATCGATGTCGATGCCCCAGCCCGACTGGTCGCCCGGCACTGCCCGGAGCGATCGGTTGTCGTGGCCACGACCGACAGCCGAGCCGCCGAGCATTTCGGCGCGATTCCGCGACTGGAGGAGGTCGTCGAGGCGGGAGGGCAGTTCACCCTGCGCGGGCAGGGGGAGGACTTCATCACCGACGTCATCCAGTGCCTGTCGGAGCATCGGATCCGGGTCACCGAGTTCCGGACCGTGCTGCCCACGCTGGAGGACGTCTTCCTGAAGCTCACCGGCCATTCGATCCGCGACTAGGCGCCATTCCATGCTCCGCGGCCTCGGGGAACTCACCTGGCTCGAATTCAAGATCTTCCTGCGCGAGCCGCTGGGCGCGATCGGAACGATCGTCGTGCCGGTGCTGGTGTTCATCGTCTTCGGGCGGAGCGCCGGCCCCCGGCTCGACCCTGAGGCCAGCGAAGGCCTGCTGTACGTCGCGGTGCCGGTGCTCGCCGCGGTGCTCATCAGCATCAGCGCGGTGCTCTCGCTGGTGACGATCATCGCAGTCTACCGGGAGGGGGGCATCCTCAAGCGGCTCCGTGCCACCCCGCTCCGGCCGCAGACGATCCTCTCGGCCCATGTCGCGGTCAAGCTGCTGCTCACCGCTCTCACGCTCGTGGCCGTGATGCTGGCGGGCCGGCGGATGGCGCCGATCCCCGATGGTGTTCCGCTGGTCGGCTTTGTGCTGGCGCTACTCATCAGCACGGTCAGTATCCTGGCCATCGGCTTTGTCATCGCCAGCATCGTTCCCACGGCGCGCTTTGCGCAGCCGATCGGCGCCGCCATCCTGTATCCGATGGTCGCGATGTCGGGGATCTTCGTGCCGGTGGACACCCTGCCGCCGGCGCTCAACCACTTCGCTCGCTGCCTCCCCCTCACCTACACGGTGTCGCTGCTGCAGGGGATCTGGGCCGGCGATCCCTGGTCGGCACATCTCGGAGACCTGGCGGCCCTCGGCCTGGTCTTCGCCCTCTGCACCGCCCTGTCGGCGCGGGTGTTTCGGTGGGAGTAGGGGGTGGGGGGGGCAGCTGGCCGTTAGCCGCTGGTACCCTGCCGGTACATCGTGGCGATGGGAGCGGAACTCGTCATCACAGCGCGCTTCCCCTTCGGGGAGACGCGGATCTCGCAATTCTCCGAGTAGCGGAGCCTATGTGACGGGCCGGAAGATTTCGGCGACGTCGAGCTCGAGCGGCTCGCCGGCCTCGACCGGGGCCCACACTACCATGGCCTTCTCGATGGTGGGGAACGTGGCCTCGGGGGTCCAGACCTCGATCGCCTGGGCCTTGGGGTCGACCATCCAGTACACCGGGACGCCCGCCTCCTGGTAACGCCGCCGCTTGGTGAACCGGTCGGCTCGCTGGGTGGACGGACTCAGCACCTCGATCACCAGCAGCAGCTCCCGGACCTGGCTCCAGTCCATGGTGCGGGCGACCGCCTTGGGGACCACGAACAGGTCGGGTTGCACCCCGGTATCCTGTCCCCAACGGACATCGGCGGGCGACATGACCAGGTGCCCGAACGGGAATCGCTCGAGATAGCGGTCCACGATGCGAAACAGCCTTGCCACCAGCTCCTGATGGTTCCACCGCGGGGCGGGCGTCACCAGCAGCTCGCCGTAGACCACCTCGTACCGGTTCCCGTCGTCGGGGAGCTGGTCGAGAATGTCCACGGTGTAGTACGGGCCCCGGGCCCGGATCGCGGCAGGCAGCGGCATGACCATACGATAGGCTCGGCGGGAGAGGAAGCGCAACTCGGCACGGTCCGAGGGTAGCCAGGCCCCGAGCTGCTCCCGGCACCCCGGCGACGCGAGCCGGTACGACGTTACGCATCATGGGCGACGACGCTACGGTCGTGGCCCGCAAGGGCGGCGGCGAGCGCGTCCGGGACGGGCATGGGCGCCGTCGAACTCGCGGTTGAAGCCGCCCCTGGGGACTCGCTCGCGGTCGGGTCGCGCTGCCGCGCTCCGTCAGGCTGCGCGGCCGCGGCTCGGCTGATGTCACTGAAGAGACGATCGGCTCCAGGACACGGCCGCTTCAGCGACACGGGCCGAGCCGCAGCTGCCGGGCTAGGGCACCCGGGCCAGCAACTGATTCGCACGGCCCCAGCCGCCGTCGAGTCTCCAGACAATGTGACCCCGTGCATTCACGACCATCACCGTGCCCGCGTGAGCGATGTCTCCGTTGGTGTCGTCACGGCGCCGCCCCACCCCGAGCGCATCCAGCGCCTGCTCGACCTCCGCGACGCTCCCGGAGAGGACCCGGTCCCCGGGATCCAGCTGCCACCCTGAGGCGATGGCGGGGAGCTGCGCCGGTGTATCGCGCCACGGATCGAGCGAAATGATCAACAGCGGGATCTCGGCACGCCGGGCCGCCGCGCGGGCGCTGCGGAGGTCGTGCACGATGGTTGGGCAGACCGTGGTGCAGTGGCCGAAGCCGAAGCTGAGCAGCGCCGCCCCGCCCCGCCCGTCCACCAGTGCAGTCCGCCGACCATACTGGTCGGTCAGGACAATGGCGGACCCATCGATATCGACCGCCGTGGGCGTGCCGGACGCCACCGCAAAGCGCTCTGACCTCAGGCCGGCGGCTGGGGCCAGACGCAGCCCCAGGGCGCCGATGCCCACCAGACTGGCCGCACCGACCGCCACCATCACGGCGCGCCAGCGGCGGTCGGCGCCCAGCCCCCCGAGCTCCTCGCGCAGGGCCCCGCCCCAAACCACCAGCAGGGCGCCCAGCATCCCGAGCGGCTCTCCAATCAGCAGAATCCATCCACCCGCATCCGGCAATCCACCCGGTACCGATCCGAAGCACACCGCCCGGGTGCGTATCAGCCACGCCGGTTCTACCGCGCCGGCGGGCCACAGCGCCAAGGCCCACCAGGCGGCCGTGATCGCCAGGATCGCCAGCAGTGCCAGGGAGGCCGGCCCGGGTCGGGCCGGCGCTGGCCTGGTCATCCGATCTTCCAGATGAAGCTGAGCAGCTTCCAGTTGGTGAAGTAGTAGAGCATGAACGCCACCAGGAACACACCCACCAGCACCAGGGTGCCGGGGGTGGCGCCGGCCACGCCCCGCTCGGGCGCGTGCAACGCCTCGTTGAGGGCATCGGCATTGGCGGCGTGGACCGGCGGGTTGGTGAGGCCCTGGGGTATGCCCGCAATCTCCGGACCCCGCGGGAACGCGGTCACCGGGGTGCCGAAGAATACCGACGTCACAGCGATGAGAATGAATGACAACGCCCCGGTCACGGCGATGATGCCACCGATGCCCATGATGGCGAGGAAGAGGTCGACCGCCGGGCTGAACTGGACGTCAAATGGCGCCTGCGAGAACGAGATGTCCCAGTGACGCCGCGGCACCCCGAAGCTGCCGG
>CALMOP010000253.1 GCA_937871775.1 uncultured Gemmatimonadota bacterium
GAGCATCTGGTAGGCGCTGAGCGCCATCGGGGCGAAGCTGGTCACCGTGTTCCCGTCACCCGCCTCGGCGGCCCGCATGATCCGGTCGAACAGTTTGTCGAACCGCTCCCGGGGACTCAGGTTGCTGATGTCGGGCGGTGCGGCCCCGCTTCCACCGCCGGCCAGGGGCGCCTCGGCGGCCGCGGCCGGCGGCACAGTCCCGCCGCTGCCGCGGGTCACCGCCAGCGCGACGGCCCCGACCAGCGCCACCACCAGCCCCCCACCACCGAACCAGAGCAGCCGCTCATTGCGCCCCAGGCCCGGACCGGTCCGGACCGTGGCGCCGCAGCTGGAGCAGAATCTGGCATCAGCAGCCAAGGCCGCGTTGCACTGGCGGCACCGCGCCTCGGCGGCCGCACCCTGGGTAGCGCCGCAGTGGCGGCAGAAGCGCCCGGAAGTCTGGGCTCCACAGGAAGGACAGGCTGCTGTGGTCACTCGTCTCTCACCGTAGCCGTGAACCAAGGGACGAACATTCAGAGGGTGTTGTCTCGATCTCTTCTATAAGGTAGCCAGACGCGGCGGGAACGGGAGGTGGACCATCGGATTTCCCGCGTGATCCGTACCTCGAGTGCAAGGCACGTGACGGCCATCACTTCCGCAGGAATGGTGCGACCGGAAATCGAGTCTGCGGCGGTGCCAGGACTCCCGATAAAGGACCCTTCATGCGCCATTCCCTGTCCTTTCAGCCGACTTTCACAACCGTTGCGCCGTCAGCCAGATCTCGCGAGACTCGGCCACCCGTGTGGCTGGCCAGGACTTCGCCCCTCACACTCCCTGGGTAGACCCCGCGCTGAGGCCCGCATGAAGCGACCGCAGACGGATAGCTGTAGACCCGCCCCGCCGCCTCCCTGGGCTCCACCCACCCGGGCACGGGCTGGGTTGCGGAGTCCCGTGACCGGCGACAGCACTTCGGCCGCTCCGCCGGGACGGTTCCCATGAAACCAGTTGATCGACGGACCTTCCTGAAGGGCATGGCCGTCACCTCCGCAGCCACGGCCGCCTCGGCGGCCATTCCCGGCACCGTGCTTCCGGTCAGCGCGGCACTGGTCCGGGCGGGCCAGTCGCGCCCGGCCTGGAAGAAGACCCCGTGTCGGCTGTGCGGGGTCGGCTGCGGGCTGCTGGTAGGAATCGAAAATGGCCGCGCGGTGGCGGTGAAGGGCGACCCGGACTCGCCGGTGAGCAAGGGGCTGGCGTGCGTAAAGGGGTATAACTCGGTGCAGGCGCTGTACGGCCCGGATCGGTTCACCAGCGCCATGGTGCGCCGCGACGGCGGGCTGGTTGCCGTGCCGCTGCGCGAGGCGCTCGACCTCGTCGCCCGCACCCTCCGCGACACCATCCAGCGACATGGCAAGGACAGCGTGGGCCTCTACGGCTCAGCCCAGTGGACCATCCCCGACGCCTATGTGGCCGCCAAGCTGTTCAAGGGCGCACTGGGCACGAACCAGATCGAGACCAGCACCCGGCTGTACGCCGCCAGTGGGCTGACCGGGCTCCAGAGCAGCTTCGGCCTCGACGGCTCCCCCGGCTGCTACGAGGACATCGATCACGCCGAGGTGTTCGTCCTGTGGGACATCAATCTGGCGGAAACCGACCCGGTGCTGTTTTCCCGCATGCTGGACCGCAAGCGGGTGAATCCCGCCGTCCGCATCATCGACCTGGCCACCCGGACCACGCGCACCAGCTACGCGGCCGACCACTCCCTACTGCACGAGCCCCATACGGCGCTGCCGATCGCCAACGGCATCTGTCATGAAATCGTCGCGAGAAAGTGGGTGCGCCGCGAGTTCGTGGATCAGCATGTCGCCTTCAAGCGGGGCCAGACCAATTTCGGCCCTGAGGCCGCCGATGGGCCCCTGGGCCCGGAGCAGGCCACCGACGCGACCTGGAATGAATACCAGGCCTTCCTGACGGACTATGAGCCGGAGCGGGTCCAGGCGATGTCGGGTCTCTCCGCGGCGAGCATCCGGTGGCTGGCCTCGCTCTACGGGGACCCGCTGCGCAAGGTCATGTCGGTCTGGGGACGGGAGCTGAATCAGGACGTGCGCGGCACCTGGATGAACAACCTGCTCTACAACATCCACCTGCTGGTAGGCAAGGTCGCCAGCCCCGGCAACAGCCCGTTGTGTCTCACCGGGCAGCCCAGCGGCGGCTGTGCGGTGCATGATGCGGGCACCCTGTCCCATACCCTGCCGCGCGGCGTGGTGCAGAACGAGGAGGATCGCCGCCGCGCCGCCGACCTCTGGGGTGTGCCCCTGGAGACCATCGACCCCCATCCGGCGTCCCCGGCCCTCTCCATGTTCCGGCGCCTCGAAACGGGCGACCTCCGCTTCCTCTGGATTCAGGCCACCGATCCCATGGTCAGCCTCCCCAATCTGGATCGGTATCGCGCCGCAGCGAGACGGGACGGGCATTTCATCGTCGTGACCGAGGCCTATCCGACGCCCACGACCGACGTCGCGGACGTGGTCCTGCCGGCGGCCATGTGGCTGGAGCGGGAAGGGATCTACGCCAACTCGGAACGCCGCCTGCAGCATTTCGAGCGCATGCTCACCCCGCCGGGGAACGCGACCAGCGACGCCTGGTTGATGATCGAGGTCGCACGCCGGCTCGGGTTCGAGCGCCTGTTCCCCTACGATCCGGGCCGATACGTCGAGCAGATCTGGGAGGAGTACTCCCGGTTCCACGCCGAATCGTCGAGCGTGCTCCCTCGCATCGCGACCCTGCGCGCCCAACCAGGGGTGATGTGGCCCTGCCCGGCCGACCGGGAGACCCGCTGGCGCTACAACACCGCTCACGACCCCGCCACCGACGGCGGCCGCGGCGCCTTCGACTTCTACGGCCATCCCGACCACCGGGCCTGGATCTGGTTGCGGCCCCATGAGCCGCCCACCGAGGCCCCCGACAAGTCCTACCCGTACTGGCTCACCACGGGCACGGTGCTGGAGCACTGGGGTGCCGGCTCGATGACCCAGCGCATTCCCGCGCTGCATCGGGCCCTTCCCCACGCCTATGTCGAACTCAACCGGGATGACGCGAGGGACCTCGGCATTCGCAACCGGGAGATCGTCCGCCTGGCCAGTCGCCGGGGAACCATGGAGATCCAGGCCCGGATCGACTACCGGTCCCAACTGCCCCGCGGCCATCTCTTCGTCCCCGCCTTCGACGAGGCCGAACCAGTCAACCGGTTGACGCTCGATGCGGGGTGTCCGCTCTCGGGGCAGCCCGATCCGAAGTGCGCCGTCATGCTGGAGCGGCGGCCGGCGGAGCCGGGCCCATGAGTTCGTTGAAACAACAGCTCACCGCCATGGCACTGCCCGCCTATCTGGCCGCCTCCGCCGTGCTGGCCGTGGCCGCGGTGGATATCGCGCTGAAGCGCGGGGTGGCGGAACGGCAGGCCGTGCCCACCCCCGTGGCAGTCCCGCTACTGGTTGGGCCCGACGAGCCGATTCGCGCCGAGTCCCAGGTGTTCCGTACCACCCCCGGCATGCTGTCGATCCAGCCTGCGGCCCACCGGGAACGGTCGGCCCACCCTCGCACCCTGGCGACGGTGCGCTTCCTGCGCGCCTATCCGGGCGCACCCCCGCGCATCCCCCACCCGCTCACGGGTGAGGAGTTCCGGACCGACGCCTGCCGGACCTGCCATGAGCGCGGCGGCTACTCGCGGCGTTTCGCCGCCTACGTACCGGTGACCCCACATCCCGAGCGGGGCATCTGTCTCCAGTGTCACGTGGGCGTCGACTCGGTCATGGGAGTCGCGGATGCCGGCGCGGATCCGAACTCCCGTTGCCCGCTCTGCCACGGCCCCAGCGGTGGCGCGCCGCGGGCCGATGCCACACTGACGTGGCCGACGACGATCTGGCCGACCCTGTCTCCGAAGACGCCAGACCGCGCCCCTCCGCCCATTCCGCACGATCTGCAGTTCCGGGAGAACTGCCTCACCTGTCACGCCGGCCCTGCCGCGGTCGCCGAAATCCGGACGGCGCACCCGGACCGAGCCAGCTGCCGTCAGTGCCATGTGGCGCTCGATTC
>CALMOP010000254.1 GCA_937871775.1 uncultured Gemmatimonadota bacterium
GGCGCTGGCTGGCGGTGACGGTGTCAAAGCCCACGCTCGCGCCAAGCTGGTGCACGGTCGCAGCCACACCATTGGTTCCGCTGACGTTCGAGTCCGGAACAACGGTGCCGCCGCCGGCCGTCGCGGCCCACAGAATCGAGGCTCCGGCTCGTCCGTTCCCGTACTTGTCGCTGGCCTTTACGCTGTAGTTGAGGGAGGCATTGGGGGTACCCGAGATTGCACTCTGACTGTTCAGGGTCAGGGCGAAGAGATTGCCGGGCGTGGCGGTTTCCGAGAAACTCGCCGGTGAGCCGGTGACGCCGGCCGCCGTCGCCGTCGCGGTCTGCGTGCCCGCCGTGGGTCCAAGCGTCAGCGTCACCGCCGTTGCCCCGCTAACATCGGTGGTCGTCGTGGCAGTCGGTGAGCCGTTGACCTTGCCGCCGGCTGGAGCGGTCCAGTTCACGCTGACGCCCTGGACTGCGGCGTTGTTCTGGTCTCGGACGGATACCGCCAACTGGGTGGACAAGGTGGCCAGGACCGTGTCCGACTGGCCTCCGCCACCACCTTTGGTGAGCGAGTTGGTCGGTCCGGGTCCGGCACCACCACCGCCTCCGCAGGCGGCCACCGTGGCGGCGCCGAGGAACGACAAGAGAGACCGATGAAGCGTCGTCATGAGCATGCCCTCGATGCTGGAAGAGACTGAGATTGTACCCTTTGCGGGACAGAGTTGCTACTTTAGGTGCGCGTTTGATGGCCCTGGTGGATTGCCGGACCATGTTCGGGTTAGGGGGTAGCGACGGAAACTTTCCGAGGCAACGCCGGGGAGATCCTCCGGCAGACGAGCGTGGCCCTGGAGGGCCGGCCGGTGACGCTCTGGGAGGTCGGTGACGGCCCGTCGCTGATTCCCCGGGCCTCAAGCGACCCCGCTTCCCGACAACAGCCCGCCCACATCGATTTCGACACCACGCTGAAGCGCTGGGGAGTTCCTATCCGCAGCGGCAGCCGCTACTTGGGGTGCCGTCTGGCGGAGGATGGGTCCTGGGTGATCGCACCGGTCCGTCTCCGACCGGCAGTTGGCCCCCCGGACGGGCGTGAGCGCCGCAGCCCGACTCGCCTGACGCTCGAGTTGGCCGGCCTGTGCCTGGGGCTGTCGGATCGCCGCGAAACGGCGGAGATCGAGCGTCCGCCGGTCATCTCGATCGACCCGCTCAAAGATCTGCTCACGCTCCCCTCCGTGGTGGCCCACGAAGCCAAGAATCCGCTCACCGGAGCCAAGGCCGGGCTGCAGCTGACCATGGAGTCACTGGGCCGCATGGAAGATCTCCCGGTGCCCCGCCGTCTCGAGTTGCTCGAAGAGTTGGGCGAAGTGCTCGAGGCGCTGACGCGCGCGCTCGACTTCTTGCAGGCGGTGCAGGATCGGGCCCGTGGAGCGATCCGCGGCCGCGAGCGCTTCGACGTGGTGGGTGTGGTGCGGTCGGTGATCGCGCTCGAAGGCCGGGTGCTGCGCCAGCAAGGGATCGATGTCGAGCTGGTCTCCGCGCTCGACACGGTTCACTTGAACGGCGATCCCAATCTACTCTATGAGCTGTTGATCAACCTGGTTCGCAACGCGGCCGAGGCCTCGAGCGAGCGGCGTGCGCCGATCACGGTGCGGTTGGAGCGCGAGGGGGATACGCTACGGCTGTCCGTCACGGATCGCGGAGTTGGCATCCCGGCCTATCTCGTGGATCGGGTGTTCGAGCCGGGCTTCACCACCAAGTCGCCTGGTGATGGTGGAGCCGGACTGGCCGTGGTCCGGAAGGTGGCTCAGGAGGTGTTCGGCGGGACCGTGGCCGTCAAGTCCACTGAGGGCGCCGGGACGACCTTCGCGGTCTCGCTCCCGATCCCGGTGCAACGCTCGGCAATGCCACCCTTCTTCACGACGGATAGCTGAGTCGTTCTCACCGTGTGCCGTCGGCCAATCAGAACGAGGGTCCATCGTATGCGAATCAATCGAATGCGCGTCGTGTCCCTGGTCATCGGCCTGTCGAGTCGGGTGCTTTCGGGTCAGCAGTTGACCGTCGACACCACCGGCGTCGGCGCCCTGATGGATGAAGGCATGAACCGGTCGGAGGTGATGCAGAACCTGCAGTATCTCACCGATGTCATCGGGCCGCGGCTTACTGGCTCGCCGCCGGCGCGAGCGGCCAACGACTGGACGGCGCGGCGGTTTCAGGACTACGGGCTGACGGCTCATCTCGAGCAGTGGAATTTCGGCGGTACGTGGACGCGCGGCCCGATGTGGGCGCGCCTGGTGCAGCCGCGGGTGCACGACCTGGTGGCGGCGAGCTGGGCCTGGTCGCCCGGTACCGGGGGAAAGCCGGTGCGCGGGCCGGTGGTGCGCATCGACGCGAGCGTTCCTGAGAGCCTGGCGGCCTCGGTGGCACGAGTGCGTGGAGCGTGGGTGATGCTCTCGCCGCCCTCCATCGTGTGGAATAACGACGGGCCCCCGATGACGGCCGCGGATTCCCAGCGCCAGCGCGAGTTCTTTCGCAGCATGTTCGGGCCACCGCAGGGGTTGGACTCGGCTACCCGGGCGCAGCGGCAACAGTTTCAGAACGACCTGCCCTTCATCCTGAAGAACCTGGGCGCCCTCGGGCAGCTGGTGGACGCGGGCAAGGAACAGGGCCTGCTCAACATGAGCGGCTCGCCCAACCGGGTCTATCCGCTGGTGCGCATCGTCGTGAGCCACGAGGACTATGCGATGCTCGACCGGCTGATTGCCTCGGGATCGGCGCCTCAGGTCGAGGCGAGCGTGACCAACGCGATGACGACGGATTCGGTGCCGCAATGGAATACGGTCTCCGAGATTCCCGGCACCGAGCACCCGGGCCAGGTGGTGATCGTGGGAGCCCATCTGGATTCCTGGGACCTGGGCACGGGCGCGTCGGACAACGGTACGGGCTCGGTGGCGGCGCTCGAGGCGGCGCGAATCATCATGCGCTCCGGCGTGAAGCCCAAGCGCACCATCCGGTTCGTCCTGTTCAACGGGGAAGAGCAGGGATTGATCGGGTCGCGCAAGTATGCCGAGACACACGCCGCTGAGGCCGATTCGATTCAGGCGGTGATCGTGCTCGACAACGGCGCCGGGG
>CALMOP010000255.1 GCA_937871775.1 uncultured Gemmatimonadota bacterium
TACGCCTACGGGTTTCTCAAGGCCGAGAAGGGAGTGCACCGGCTGGTGCGCATCTCGCCGTTTGATTCCCAGGCACGGCGTCACACCTCGTTCGCCTCGGTGTTCGTCTACCCTGACATTGACGACACGATCGAGGTGGACCTGCGGGAAGAAGACATCAGGATGGACGTCTACCGCGCCTCCGGCGCGGGCGGGCAGCATGTCAACAAGACTTCGTCCGCGGTCCGACTCACCCATCAGCCCACCGGCCTGGTCGTCGCCTGCCAGCAGGAGCGCAGCCAGGGTAAGAACAAGGCCACCGCGATGAAGATGCTGCGCGCCGCCATCTATCAGAAGAAGCTGGAGGAGCAGCAGGCCGCCAAGGCCGTGCTGGAGGCCACCAAGACCGAAAACCACCGGCGCAACCAGATTCGGTCCCAAACCTTCCAGACCTATACAATGCACAAAAATCACCGCACCCAGCCCAAGATCGGCGACGTGCAGCGGGTCATGGATGGCGACCTCGATGGCTTCATCGAGGCCTTCCTCAAGCGGTTTGGGGGCCAGGCGGCGTGAGCGAGGAACGGTCGTTCGTCGAGGAGGCCCGGCGCGCCAAGCTGCCGGCGCTGGCCGCGCTGGGCCTCAACCCATTCGGGTATCGACCGGACCCACCGGACCCGGGAGGCGCTGGCCCTGTATCGGGACGAGATGGGCGAGGCCGGTCCCGTGGTCCGGATCGCGGGACGGCTGGAATCGTGGCGGCCGAAGGGAAAGGTTGGATTCGGGCATCTCGAGGATGCCACGGGCCGGATCCAGATCTACCTGCGGGCCGACCAGCTGGGCGAGGCCTGGAACCTGGTCCCCTTGCTGGACCTGGATGATCATCTGGGCATCACCGGACGGCTGATGCGCACCCGGGCCGGGGAGATTACCGTCCGGGCGACGGCGGTGGAGCTGCTGGCCAAGTCGCTCCGGCCGCTGCCCCGCCCGAAGCGCGAAGTCCTCGAAGACGGGACCGTTCGCAGCCACGGCGGGGTGGCCGATCCGGAGTTCCGGACTCGGCAGCGCTATGCCGATCTCGCGGTGCATCCCGAGGTCCGGGAGGTGTTCCGCCTGCGCAGCCGGGTCGTCACCCGGATCCGCAGCTTTCTGGATCAGCGCGATTTCCTGGAAGTGGAGACCCCGGTGCTTCAGACCCTGTATGGCGGGGCGGCGGCGCGGCCGTTCGTCACCCATCACAACGCGCTGGACCTGCCGCTGTACCTGCGGATCGCGGACGAGCTGTATCTCAAGCGGCTGATCGTGGGCGGGCTGGAGCGGGTGTACGAGATCGGGCACGATTTCCGCAACGAGGGCATGGATCGGGCTCACAACCCCGAATTCACCATGCTGGAGCTGTACCAGGCCTACGCCGACTATCACGACATGATGGAACTGGCCGAAGCCTTGGTGGCGGACCTGGTTCGGGAGGCCTCCGCCGGCGGGTCACGCCTGACTCGAGGCGGGGTGGAGCTGGATTTCACGCGCCCCTTCCGTCGGGTCCGCTTCGTGGAAGGGATCCGGGAGGGGAGCGGTCTGGATGTGCTGACCGCCTCGGAGGACGACTTGCGGCGCCGGCTGCGCGAGGCCGGGGCCCCTCCGGAGGAGGCCTCGAGCTGGGCCGGAGCCAAGCTCCTCGACGAGATGTTCGCGGCCTTTCTGGAGCCCCGGCTGGTGCAACCGACCTTCGTGGTGGATTACCCCAAGCCGATCTCACCACTGGCGAAGGTGCACCGCGATGATCCCCGGCTGACCGAGCGCTTCGAGCTGCTGGTGCAGGGCCGGGAGTACGCCAACGCGTACAGCGAGCTGAACGATCCCGACGATCAGCGGGCCCGCTTCGAGGATCAGCTGCGGCAGCGTGCCGCGGGGAACGAGGAGGCCCAGCCGTTTGACGCGGATTACATCAGGGCCCTGGAGTATGGTATGCCGCCGACCGGGGGGATGGGGGTGGGAATTGACCGGCTGGTCATGCTGCTAGCCGACCAACCGTCCATTCGGGATGTGATCCTGTTCCCGTCGATGCGGCCGGAGGACTGATGGCCAGTCCCAGCCCCAACACCCACTTGGAAACCGGCGCCCGATTCCGGGACCTGCTCCGCTGGCCGTCGCGGCTGGAGCGGGAGATTGCGCTCCGCTACCTCAAGAGTCGCCAGAGCAGCGCCAAGGTGTCCCTGATCACCGCCATCGCCATCGGCGGGGTGGCCATCGGGGTGGGGGCGCTGATCGTGGTGCTGGGCGTGATGAACGGGCTGCGGAACGATCTCCGGGATCGCATCCTAGTCGCCAATCCGCACCTGCGGGTGCTCACCTACGGCAATGGTCTGCGCCTGGACGACTGGCGCCGGCTGCGGCAGGAGGTGCTGCGGGATTCGGCTGTGGTCGCGGTCGCCCCGGAGGTGCTGAGTCAGTCGGTGCTGTCCGCCGGGGCGGATTACGCCGAAGGGGTGAATGTGCTGGGCTTCGACCCCGACACCGGCAGCCGGGCTGTGACCACCCTGCCGCAAGCCATTACCCGGGGCGACCTGTCCTTCAAGACCACCCGCTCGGAGGTCGATGGCGGGATCCTGCTGGGCTCCCGGCTGGCGGAGCGGATGACCGTGTATCCCGGGGACGTGGTGACCCTGGTGCCGGCCAAGCCGCCACCGGTCAACCGGGCCCTCGGGGTTGGAGTGCCGCGCTACTGGCGATTCGAGGTGACCGGCACCTTCGAGACCGGCATGTTCCTCTACGACAACCAGTTCGTAGTGCTCGCCCTGGACGTGGCCCAGCGCTTCACCGGGCTGGGGGATGCCGTGTCCGGACTGGAGGTGCGGCTCCGCGACCCATGGCAGGCTCCGGCGGTGGCGCTGCGGCTGGAGGAGCGGTTGGGATATCCCTATCGGACCCTCGCCTGGCAATCACAGAATGCCAGTCTGTTCAGCGCCCTCCAGCTGGAGAAGCTGGCGATGGGACTGATCATCTTCTTTATCATGGTCGTGGCGGCCTTCAACATCGTGGGCACCCTGACCATGGTGGTCGCGGAGAAGACCCGCGAAATCGGCATTCTGCAGGCGATGGGGCTGGGCGGCGGGGCGGTGGGACGGGTCTTTCTGGCCCAGGGGGCGGTGGTGGGGCTGGTGGGGGTTGGGCTGGGCCTGATCGCCGGACTGGGCATCGCGACCGCGGTCGATCGGGGCCGCTGGATCAGGATCAACCCCAGCGTGTACTTCATAGACCACCTGCCGATACAGGTAGAGATCCGCGACGTGGCTCTGGTGGTCGCGGTCAGCCTGTTGCTGGCGGTGGCGGCGACCCTGCCACCCTCCCGCGCCGCGTCCCGACTGACTCCGGTGGAAGCGATTCGCCACGAATGACCCCGGTCCTCAAGGCCTCGGGCCTCCGCAAGATCTATCGGGGCGGCGACGGGCAACCGCTGGAGATCCTGACCGATGTGAACCTGGAGGTCGCGCCCGGCGAGTTCGTGGCCATCATCGGCGCCAGCGGCGCCGGCAAGAGCACCCTGTTGCACCTGCTGGGGGCGCTCGATGCCCCTACCGCCGGGCGGGTCGAGTTGGAAGGGATTGACTATGGCCTGGCCAGCGCCACCGAGCTGGAGCGGCTGCGCAACCGGCGGCTGGGGTTTGTGTTCCAGTTTCACCATCTGCTCCGGGACTTCACGGCCTTGGAGAACGTCATGATGCCGATTCGGATCGCGGGGGTGGAACCGGAGGTGGCCCGGGCCCGGGCCGAAGCCCTGCTGGCGCAGGTCGGGCTGGCGGCCCGGGCCGCGCACCGGCCGGCGGCGCTCTCCGGGGGCGAGCAGCAGCGGGTGGCGGTGGCCCGGGCGCTGGCCAACGATCCCCGGCTGGTGCTGGCAGACGAGCCCAGCGGCAACCTCGACCTGCATAACGCGGAGCAGCTCCACGGCTTGCTGGCGACCTTGGCGCGCGACTTCGAGACCGCGCTGGTGGTGGTGACCCACAATCGTGGGCTGGCGTCGCGGGCTGATCGGGTGCTCGCCGTGGACGCGGGCAAGCTGGTGCCGGTGGACCGGGTCGGAGTGCCGAGCTGATGCTGTGCAGCCAGTGCCATGAACGGGAGGCGGTTGTCTTCCTGACCCAGATTGCCCAGGATCAGGTGGTCAAGCTGCACCTCTGTGAGCGGTGTGCGGCGGAGAAGGGGGTGGAGACCGCCTCCAGCGTGAGCCAGACGCCGGTGGGGGCCTTCCTGGCTTCCATGGGACAGAGCCTCGACCTGGCATCACCGGCCGGGCTCGCTGCCTCGACAGCCTGCCCGGAATGCGGTGCGACGCTGAGCGACTTCAAGGACTCCGGACGACTGGGCTGTGCCGCCTGTTACTACGCCTTCGAAGGACCGCTCCGCGATCTGCTGCGGCGCCTGCACGGATCCAGCCGCCATCTGGGCCAGCGCTACCTGCTGCGGGACGAGTCGGTCGCCGACCCGGAGCGGCCCGACGCCGGCGAGTTGCGGGTGCAGCTCCGGGCCGCCATCTCGGCGGAGCAGTTCGAGCGGGCGGCCGAACTCCGGGACCGGCTCCGGGCCCTGGAGGGAGAAGCATGATGGACCTGAATCTCCTGCCCGACGGTGGGATGGCCTGGCTCGATGGCAGCGGCCCCGACAGCCAGATGGTGTTGTCGACCCGGGTGCGCCTGGCCCGGAACCTGGTGGGATACCCCTTCGCCAGCCGGTCCACCGCGGACCATCGGGAGGCGATCTTCCGGGACGTGTCGCAGGCAGCCCGGGACACCGTCTCCCTGCGCGGGGCCATCAGTTTCCGGCTGGATGAGCTGGCGCCGGAGGACCGGCAACTGCTGCACGAGCGCCACCTGGTCAGCAAGGAGCTGGCGGGGGTCGAGGAGCCCCACCCGGTGCGCGCCGGGGCGGCGGTACTGGTCCAGGACCGACTGGGCCTGATGCTCAACGAGGAAGATCACCTGCGGCTGCAGGGGCTTTGTTCGGGGTTCGATTTACAGGCGGCGTACCACCAGGTCGAGCAGCTGGACGGTGAACTGGGACAACGACTTCCCTTCGCATTTCACCCTGAGTTTGGTTACCTTACCTCGTGTCCGACCAATGTGGGCACCGGGCTCCGGGCCTCGGTCCTGATCCACCTCCCGGGCTTGGTCCTGACCAAGGAAATCTCCAAGGTTTTGCAAGGGCTGGCGCAGGTCGGCCTCACTTTTCGGGGCTTGTACGGCGAAGGCAGCGAGGTCGTGGGAAATTTCTTCCAGCTCTCGAATCAGATAGATCAACTGTTGTGTGCGCCCAATGGCAAA
>CALMOP010000256.1 GCA_937871775.1 uncultured Gemmatimonadota bacterium
GCCAGGTGAACAGCAGAATGTTAACAGCTGGCCGAGGTCACGGGCTACTCCATCGAGCACCCCGTTGACGAATGCCGGGGCCCTCAGGCCGCCGAACCAATGAGCCAGCTGGATGGCTTCATCGATGACCACCCTGGGGGGAACCTCCCCCCGCTGCAGCTCGTGAATCCCGATGCGCAGAATGTTCCGTTCCACCGCGGCAACCCGGTCCAGGCGCCAGTTGTCCGAGGCCCGGGCGACTCGAAGATCCAGCTCCTCCCGCTCCCGGAGAACCGATGTGACCAGCGACTCGGCCTGGTCGAACACGGTGGGATCCGGACCAGTCAGCCGCGACAGTCGGGCGATCGCCTCGGGCGCATTCCAGTCCTGGGAGATTTCCATGGCGTAGAGCACCTGCAGGGCCCGGGCCCGGGCCTTGGTCTCGGTCCTAAGCATCGGCGCCCCCGAGACGGCCCAGCAGATCAGCCGTGCGGAGCGCCGCCTCGGCGGCCTCATAGCCCTTGTTACCGGCGTCGCCGCCGGCCCGGGCCAGGGCCTGCTCCATGGTGTCCGTGGTCAGCAGTCCGAAGCCGACCGGAATGTGGTGCTCCAGTGCCACCGAGGTCAGGGCGCGCTCGGCGCTGCCGGCGACGAACTCGAAATGCGGCGTCTCGCCCCGGACCACGCAGCCCAGGGCCACCAGCGCGGCGTAACGGCCGCTGGCGGCGGCCACGGCCGCAGCCACACCCAGCTCGAACGCGCCCGGTACCCAGACCACATCGATGTCGGACTCCGCAATGGCCGCCGCCCGGCAACAGGCTCTGGCCCCCTCCAGCAGGCGGCCGGTCACCCGCTCGTTGTAGCGGCTGACCAGCACCGCGACCCGACCGGGGCCGCGCAGCTGACCCTCGATTTCGGTCATCGGTCAGTGCGCCAGAAGATGCCCCAGCTTGTCACGCTTGGCATCGAGGTACGCCCGGTTCTCGGTGTTGGGATCGGTGAGCAGCGGCAGCCGCTCCACGATTTCCAGCCCATAGCCTTCCAGGCCGATCAGCTTCCGCGGATTGTTGGTCATGATCCGGATCGAGGACAGGCCGAGGTCCCGGAGAATCTGGGCCCCAATGCCGTAGTTGCGGAGGTCCGGCGCGAACCCCAACCGCTGGTTGGCCTGCACGGTATCGTCGCCACCGTCCTGCAGGGCATAGGCCCGGATCTTGTTGAGCAGTCCGATGCCGCGACCCTCCTGATCGAGATACACGATGACCCCCTGGCCGGCGGCCGCGATGATCCGCATGGCGGCGTGCAGCTGGGGTCCGCAGTCACAGCGCTGGGAACCGAAGACGTCTCCGGTGAGGCATTTCGAATGCATGCGCACCAGCACGTCCGGTCGGCCCGTGACCTCTCCCATCACCAGCGCGACGTGATGGGCATGGTCCACGTCGTTGTCATAGGCCACCACCCGGAACTCGCCGTACTCGGTCGGCAGCCGGGCCTCGGCGGTCCGATGCACCAGCCGCTCCATGCGCAGCCGGTAGGCCACCAGTTCCGCGATGGTCACGAAGGTCAGGCCGTGGGCCCGGGCGAACTGCTCCAGCCCGGCCTGCCGGGCCGGGGAACCATCGGCCTGCAGGATTTCGCACATGACGCCTGCGGGATAGAGCCCAGCCAGCCGGGCCAGGTCCACCGCAGCCTCGGTGTGACCCACCCGCTGCAGGACCCCTCCCGGACGGGCCCGCACCGGTTGCACGTGCCCTGGACGGCGCAGATCGGAGGGCCGGGTCGCGGGGTTGATCGCGACGTGGATGGTCCGAGCCCGATCTGAGGCGGAAATCCCGGTCCCGACCCCGAACCGCGCCTCCGCATCGATGGTCACGGTGAAGGCGGTGCGCTGGGACTCGGTGTTCTGGGTCTGCATCTGCTGCAGGTCCAGCTCCTCACAGCGTTCCGGAGTCACCGCCAGGCACACCCAGCCCCGCGCGTGGGTAATCATGAAATTGACCACCTCGGGCGTCGTCAGCTCCGCGGCGCAGATGAGGTCGCCCTCGTTTTCCCGATCCTCGTCGTCAGCGACGATGATCGGCTTGCCATTCCGCAGGTCCTCAATGGCCTGCTCGATCGTTCCGAAGGTCATGGGGTGGCTCGCAAGTCAACCAGCAGCGGGTGGCCCGGGAGGGCGCCGCAGCATGGCCTGGACGTATTTCCCGAACGTATCGCCCTCGACGTGCAGCCGGTCACCTGGCTGTTTCGCACCGAGGGTCGTGTGTCGAAAGGTAAACGGGATCAGCGAGACCTGAATCCGCTCCCCTGGTCCCGCGACGTTGATGGTGAGACTCACCCCATCGACGGTGATGGACCCCAGCGGCATCGATACCGCAGCCACCGGCGTCGGCACTTCGAGGTCCAGCAACCACGCATCACCCTCGCGGCGCCGATCCACCACGGTCGCGATGCCGTCGACGTGGCCCTGGACCAGGTGCCCGCCCAGGCGATCTCCGACCTTCAGGGCCCGCTCCAGGTTGACGCGGCGGCCCCGGCCATACTCGCCGAACCCGGTGCGCTCAAGGGTGGTTCGCACCACATGGACCGAGAACCAGCCGGCCCCCTGCTGCTCCACGGTCAGGCAGACGCCGTCCACGGCGACACTCTCCCCCCGCCGCACCCCACGGTAGGATGCTCCGATCCGGAGGGTCAGCCCGTCGCTGGCCGAGCGCGCCGAGCGGACGCGACCGACCGCGGTCACGATGCCGGTGAAGATGCTTCCCCCCGGTCGACCACCAGCAAGGTGTCCTGCCCGAGCCCGCGCCGCTCCACCACCGACCACCGCTCCGCCTCGACCAGCGAAGACGGGTGGAGGTCGGCCACCGCTCGCACTCCGGTGTCTCCCAGCCACACCGGTGCCTGGATCCAGTAAAACCGGTCCACCAGCCCCGCCGACAACAGCGCCCCCGCCAATCGGCCCCCGCCTTCCACCAGCAGCGAGCCGATCCCGCGGTCCCACAGCTGCTTCAGGCCATCCGCCAGACTCTGGGCCCGGCAGACCACCACCCCGTTCGCCTCGAGGTCCTGCACCCGATGCGACGGGACGACGGTCGTAGTCACGAGAATGGTGGGGATCTCCCGCGCGGTGCGAATCAGGGTGAGGGTTCCCGGCAATTCCGCCCGGCGGTCGAAGATCACCCGCTCGGGCGGGATTCTTGGCTCGATCGGTCCGCGGACAGTGAGCGACGCATTATCCACGCAGGCGGTGTGCCCGCCCACCCCAATCGCCTCGAACCCGGCCCGAAGCCAGTGCACATAGTCCCGGGCCTCGGCTCCCGAAATCCAGCGTGAGTGGCCTGCCTGATCGGCGATCAGGCCATCCAGGGTGGTCGCCAGCTTGAGGGCCAGAAACGGGCGCGGGCGGCCGGCGAATCGATACAGGAAGATGGCGTTCTGGGCCCGGGCCTCCAGCTCCCTCACTCCGGCCTCCACCGTTACCCCTGCCGCCTCGAGCCGGGCCCGGCCTCCCCCGGCCTGCGGATTCGGGTCCGCGACCGCAAACACTACCCGGGCCACGCCCGCCTGGATCAGCGCCACCACGCAGGGAGGTTGCTTGCCGTGGTGGGTACAGGGTTCCAGCGTGACGTAGACGGTCGCGTCCCGGGCCTCACTCCCGGCATCCCGCAGCGCCGTCACTTCGGCGTGGGGACCGCCGAATTCCTGGTGCCACCCCTCGCCGATGACCTTGCCGCCCTTGACGACCACGGCCCCCACCAGCGGATTGGGGACGACGCGGCCCCAACCTCGCCAGGCCAGGGTCAGCGCCCGGTCCATGGCCTCGAGATCGTTCACGGAGGGAAGATCGCAGATCCGGGAAACGGCGGGAAGGGTGGCCCGGGACCGCCGGCTCAGAACGGGATGGTAGAGTCCTCGGACCCGGTATCGGTAGAACGCGGGCGGGCCGTGCGTCCATTCACGGCCCGCCGGTGCGTTGTGGAGGGTCTCAGAAGTTGATGCGAATGCCGCCCCCGACGAACAGCCGATTGTCCGCGGGATCGTTCCCCGCGAAGCTGGTCTTGAGGTTCTGGCCCTTGCCCAGCTGGTAGCCGAGTTCGGCTCCGATCTTGATGATGGGGAGATCCAGCCCGCCGGTCAGGAAGGCCAGGGTGCGGGTGTTGTCGAGCTTGATCGTCTGGGCCGATTGCACACCGAGCGTACTGGAACTGAACTGGGCATCGACGCTGCCGGTGTACTTGTCCCAGCCGAGCCCGGCACCGACCGGGAACAGCGTCAGGTGATACCCGGCGACCAACCGCAGGTTAGTGGCCTTCAGGTTGGTGCTGAACGAGTACTGGTCGTTGCCCCCCGTCACATCACCGAACGTGATGCGCGGAATGTCACGCCGCATGGCCGACACCGAGACCGAGGGGATGATGGCGCGGCCCTTGATGATGCCGACCCGGGCGCCGTAGCCCAGTCCGAGGGCGATGCTGCCGATCCGGCGGGCGTTCTTGTCCACCGTCAGGCCCTTGATCTGGGTGGTGGGCAGCAGCTGCGCCGAGCCCAGCAGGTCCACCGCGAACATGCCCATCGGGCCAAACCCGGGCAACACCCCGACGGCCGCTTCGACCAGCGGGGCCGGCGCGAAGATCTTGTCGCCCTGTGCGACCACGGTCCCGGTCCCATCGTAGGCGAGGTCGGGAGTCTTGAGCTGAGCGGCGTTGACCCGGAGGGTCGCCGCAAAATGGCCGAACCCTCCCAGAGTGCCGACACTTCCAAGCACCGGGTTGCCACCGCTCACCAGCAGTCCGGCCACCGGGTGAAACACCCGGGCGCCGTCCACCGCCGCGTTGCACAGGTTAATGTCCTGGGCCGGTTGCCCGGCGAAGGCTGAGCATTGGGGATACGGTGTCTGCGCCTGCAGCAGATTCGCACCGGTGAGAACAAGAAGCAGGCTGACGGCCGCGGCGCGCATAGGTCGCTCCCGAAAGGTGTCTACTCGATGAATCGGACTCCCCGGGTACCGGGCCGAATTGCACCCATCACCCAGGTTGGCACGCCGGCGGCGCGGGCCGCGGCTTCCGCCACAGCTACCGCGTCCTGCGGCAGCACCGCAATCAATCCCACGCCGAGGTTGAAGACGTCTCGCATCTCCTCGAGACTCACACCTCCGGCTTCCTGAATAAAGCGGAATAGGGGTGGCCAGTGCCAGCTGCGGGCCTCTACTGCCGCCCCCACCCCGGCCGGCAAGACACGGACCAGATTGCCCGCAATGCCGCCGCCGGTAATGTGGGCCAACCCGTGGATCCGGGAGATGACCGGCATCACCGCACTCAGGTAGCTGCGGTGGACGGCGAGCAGTGCCTCGGCCACCGTCTGCCCGGTATCGCCAAGCCGGTCACCAACCTGCAATTGCTGCTGCTGGAAGATGATACGCCGTGCCAGGGTGTAACCGTTGGTGTGGAGTCCGGTGGACTGGTATCCGAGAAGCACATCGCCCGGACGAATGCCATCGCCGTGGAGTGCCTGATCTTCCTCCACCACCCCGATGATTGTACCGGCCAGATCGAAGTTGCCGGGTTGGTAGAGTCCGGGCATTTGGGCAGTTTCCCCCCCGGCCAGCGCCATCTCGTGCTGGCGGCAGCCCCGGGCCACTCCCTCCACGATCCCGGCAATCTGCTGGACGGTGAGCCCGGCCCCGGCCACGTAGTCCATGAAGGCGACGGGCGTCGCGCCGTGGACCAGGATGTCGTTCACGCTATGATTGACCAGATCTTCACCCACGGTGTCGAACCGGCCCGCCTCCAGCGCTACCAGCACCTTGGTGCCGACGCCATCGGTGCTCAGCACCAGCACCGGCCGCCGCAGTCCGGGCGGCACCCGGACCATGCCACCGAAGGCGCCGACCTGCCCGACCGAAAGGTCGGTACGGGTTCCGGCCACCAGCACAGCGATGCGGGCCTTCGCCTGGTCGGCGCTCACCAGGTCGACTCCGGCCGCCGCGTATTGGCGTTCGTTCACGCGAGCGCCTCCGCGATCTCGACCTGAGTCAGGTCCTTGAAACTGCGGACGCGATGCTGCAACACCGCCGGGGTCACGCCCTCGAAGCCAGCGACGCTGAATCTTGCGACGGCAAACGAGCCCATCGCCGAACCGAACACCATCGCCCGCCGGAGCCCTTCGCTCGACAGGTCCCCGGTCCGGGCGACATAGCCCAGCAGCCCTCCTGCGAACGCATCCCCGGCCCCGGTCGGGTCAAAGACCTCTTCCAGCGGGTAGGCCGGGCAGTAGAAGCTCCGGCCCGGCTCTACCAGCAGGGCTCCGTGCTCGCCGCGCTTCACGACCACACGTCGGGGACCGCGGCTCAGGACCCAGCGGGCGGCGCGGTGCACGTTCCAGTCCTCCGACAGCTGCCGGATTTCCTCGTCGTTCACGATCAGCAGGTCGACCCGCTTCAGCACCTCCAGCAGGCGGTCGCGGGCCGAGTCGATCCAGAAGTTCATCGTGTCGCAGGCCACCAGCTGGGGCGCCCGCATCTGGTCCAGGACCGCCAACTGCAGGTCCGGATGGATGTTGCCGAGAAACACGAAGGGCGTGTCCCGAAAGGCTGCCGGGATCCGGGGCCGGAAGTCGGCGAACACGCCCAGCCGGGTCTCCAGGGTCTCCCGGCTGGCGAGGTCGAACGAGTACTTCCCCCGCCACCGGAAACTCTCCCCCGGGGCCTGCGCCACCCCGCTGAGGTCGATCCCCCTGGCACTCAGGGCCTGAAGCTGATCCATCGGGTAGTCGTCTCCCACGACGCCGATGGCCCGCACTCCGGTGAGCAGCGAGGCGGCCACGCTGAAGTACAGCGCCGACCCGCCCAGCACATCGTCCACCTTTCCGAAGGGGGTCTCGATGGAGTCCAGGGCCACGCTGCCAACCACGAGCAGGTTCATAGTCTGGTCACATCCGGTCAGGGGCGGAAAGGCCCAGCAGACCCAGGCCATTGGCGAGGACCACCCGCGCGGCCCGGGCCAGCGCCAGCCGGGCCGTCTCCACCTCCGGGGCCTCGCCGAGCACCCGGCACTTGTGATACCAGGCGTGGGTCACGCGGGACAGGTCCTCCA
>CALMOP010000257.1 GCA_937871775.1 uncultured Gemmatimonadota bacterium
CGAAGAGATAGATCGCCGTGAGATCGAGGCTCCCCGTCATCGCGGTCCAGCCGACCAGCGGGGGGAACGCCCCAGCCGCGCCGCCGATCACGATGTTCTGGGCGGTGAGCCGCTTGAGCCAGGCGGTATAGATGAAGATGTAGAACAGATAGCCGCTGAAGGCGAGCCAGGCGCTCAGCGGATTCACGAACCGCCAGAAGATCCAGAACGCCACCGCCCCCTGGGCCAGCCCGAACAGCAGCGCCGCCGCCGCCGGGATGCGGCCCGATGGAATCGGCCGGAGCCGAGTCCGCGACATGAGCTGGTCGATGTCCCGGTCGAACCACATGTTGACCGTGTTGGCCCCGCCGGCCATGAGGTACCCCCCCAGCAGCACCCACAGCACCAGGCTCGGCGACGGAATGCCCTGGCCGGTGATGAACATCGGCAGGATGGTAGTAAGGAGCAGCAGCGAGATGATGCGCGGCTTGGTGAGGGTCACCAGGTCCCGCAGCACTGAGGGGCGCGCGGCTGCCGGCAGGTCGCTGGGTGCGGCGCCTGCCGGGATCGAAGGCCCTTGTCCAGTCTGCGGCTTGGGACCCCGCGCCAGGGATGGCGGGGACACCAACGACGGCGCGGGCACCACCCGCCGGGACCGGAACGCGAGCACCACCGCCGCGACCCAGACCAGGGCGCCGGTGAAAAGGTGTGCGGCTCGAAGGCCGGTGGGCAACAGGCTGAGAATCATCGCGGCCCCGACCACGATCTGCAGGGCCACCATCCCGGCCAGCCACGCCGCCGCCCGCCGATAGGCCGGCATGCCCTCGCCCTCCCGTCTCCGGGCAGAGGAGACCAGCCCTACCACGTGGCCCAGCAGCAGGAACGCCAGCACCCGGTGTGCCCATTGCAGCCGGCCCAGGGCCTCTGACGGGGGCAGTACGGTGCCGGCACAGAGCGGGAACCCGAGGCAGTAGAGCCCGGCGTTGTAGTTGGCGACGAAGGCCCCGAAGACGATCACCACGAACGCTACCCCCGCGGCGATCAGCGCCCCGTTGGGTCCGCGTCCCGGAATGACGGTTTCCCCCCGCAGTCGTTCCCCGGCCCGGAGTGCCGCCACCACCAGCACCCCGAGCAGCACCATGGCGGTGATCAGATGAATCACGACGGCGGGGGCGGCGGTCCCCAGCTTGACCGTCGCCGCGCCCAACAGCACCTGCGCGACCAGCAGCGCCAGCGCCGCAGTCGCGGGGGCGCGAAGGAACCTGTCCTGACGGTGCCGCCGCCACGCGATGAGGGCAAGGCAGAGCACGGTAGCACTGACCATGGCGGCCACCCAGCGGTGGCTCCACTCGATGACCTCGAGCGGGTCGGCCAGATTGGGAAACAGCCGGCCGTTGCACAACGGCCAGTGGTCACCGCAGCCCATTCCGGAAGCGGTGATCCGCACCACGCCGCCGAGACCAATCAGGCCGGTGGCCAGACTGGCGGCGATCATGGCAATGCGGCGATAGCCCTGGGGAGGGGCAACTTCGCCGGCAATACTGGTCATGCTATGCTCCGTTAACCCGTTATGTCCCAACAGGATACATCGATGGAGGGGTGGGCTGCTGCGCTAAAGAACGGGGCTGGGAGGCAGGTTGTCAAGGCGATGGGGGCGAGAATCCAGGGCCCAGTGCCCAGGGCCCAGGGCCCAGTCCAGAACCCCAGGACGGAGTACTGAGTACTGAGTACATCCGGCAGTACCCTTGGCACTCCCCGAAGTCCAGGCAGGCGGTATCTTGTCGTGGGCACTGGGCACTGGGCACTGGGCACTGGGCACTCAGTACTTTCCTCCAACCCCCCAACAAACTTGAACCCAGATCCCTGGGGCGAACGTCTCCCCCGCCGTCTCGGTCTGTGGAGCGCGGTCGCGGTGCTGGTCGGCAGCACCATTGGCAGCGGCATCTTCCGGACTCCGGCGTCGATCGCGGCCCGGGTCGAGGATGCGCCGCTGTTCCTGGCGGCCTGGGTGGTCGGCGGGCTGCTGGCGTTGGCGGGCGCGCTCACCTACGCGGAGCTGGCGGCGATGTTCCCCCGGAGCGGCGGCATCTACGTCTTCATCCGGGAGGGGTTCGGCCCGCTGCCGGCGTTCCTGTTCGGCTGGGCCGAACTGCTGGTCATCCGGCCGGGGGCGTTTGGGGCCATCAGTATCACGTCCAGCGCCTATGCGCTGCGAACTGTCGGCATGGATCCCGCGACATCCGTGGCCGGTCTCCCGATCCGGGCCGAGCAGCTGCTGGCCGCGTTCCTGATTCTGATCGTGGCGGTGGTGAACCACCGCGGCATGCGCCAGGGGGCCCTGCTCCAGAATGTGAGTACCGTCTTCAAGGGCGGTGCCCTGGCCCTGCTGGTGCTGTTGGGTTTCGCGCTGGGGCATAGCGCCGGCTTCGGCGCGGTGCTGGCCCAGCGCAACCCGGTGGGGATCTCGCCGCTGTTGCTGGCGCTGGTATCGATACTGTGGGCCTATGACGGCTTCGCCGACCTGGCGTTCGTGGGCGGCGAGGTGCGCGATCCGGAGCGTAACCTGCCCCGGGCGCTGCTCATCGGCACCGGGGTGGTGGTGGCCCTGTATCTCGGCGCCAATCTGCTGTACCTGTACCTGATTCCAATGGCGCAGATGAAGCAGGCCGAGCTGGTCGCGGCTGACGTGGCCACGCTGCTGTTCGGGTCGGTCGGCTTGGTGCTGGTTTCGACCGCCGTCGCGGTCAGCACCTTCGGCACCTTGAACGGCTCGATGATGACCAGCCCCCGGATCTTCTTCGCGATGGCGGAGGACGGACTCTTCCCCAAGGCCATCGGCGGGGTGGTCGAGGGGCGCGGGACGCCCGGGGCCGCGATCGTCCTCAACACGGTGGCCGGCATCATCTTCGTGCTGGTCCGGCGGTTCGCCGATCTGGCCGACCAGTTCATCATCGGCATCTGGCCATTCTACGCCCTGGCGGTCGCGTCGGTGTTCGTGCTGCGCCGCCGCCGTCCCGACCTCCCGCGGCCCTATCGGACCTGGGGCTATCCGGTGGTGCCGCTGCTGTTTCTGCTGGGGGCCCTGCTGCTGCTGGGGAACTATCTGGTCTCCGAGACCTGGAAGTTCGCGGTCGACATCGGGGTGATGCTGACGGGAGTGCCGGTGTACTACCTGTGGCGGAG
>CALMOP010000258.1 GCA_937871775.1 uncultured Gemmatimonadota bacterium
AGCCCGCGGGAGGCCGCACCGGGAACAGCATTTCCCGGGTCTCATCTTCCCGATTGAACCCGAATCGCTGCGCCGGGACCGCGGGCCACCCCGCCGGCCCTTCAATCGTCACGGTCCCTGCCGTGGCCTCACCGGCCCGGTGGGTAAGGGTGACCACCAGCCGGGTGCGGCCATCGCGTCCCGCCGGCCACACCTCGGTGGCAGGATCGAGGGAAACCTCGATCCGCGGCACCACCTCGATCGGGCGGCGCACCTCACCCCTGGCCTGGTCATTGGTACGCCAGCTCAGTTCGGGCTCCGCGGCGGCGTGCCACCCGGGCGCCCCATGGCCGTGGACCTCGAAGCGGGCCCGGAGCGGCGGCGCGAACGGCTGGCCCCACCAGGCGACCAGTGACTGCCGCAGGTCCGGATCGTCAGCGGGCCAGGCGTAGAGGTCACCGACCCGCGGGGCGCGGAGGTAATAGGGCGTCCCCGACCCGGGGCTCCCGGTGACCGTGCCCGGCAGCGACCAGCGGACGACTTCCCCCGGGGCGACCGGGCGAGGAGCCTCCAACAGTGGCCCGAAGTCAATTGCGCCGCCGGTCACGGGGACGCCGGAGACCGCGACGCTGTCGGGGCCGGTGTTCCACGCCGCGAACGCCAGAGTGACCGCCTGCCCCGGTACCACCCGATCGTCGGAGAGGACCGCATCGAGCACCACGCCGGACGCGGCGAGGATCGCCCGGGACAAGTGGTCCCGCTGACCCTGCAACGTGAGGCTGACGGACGGGTCGGCACCGGCGCGGTCCTCGCCCGCCAGCCTTTCCAGCACCGCCTGAGCGCGCGCCAGCAACGGCATGAGTCGGGGCGACCGGTCCTGCAGCGGCACCCGCCTGAGCGAGTCGATCAGGGTGACGTAGGCCGCGGGCAGGGTCGTATCCACGCCCGCCAGCAGTTCGTCCCGACCGGCACCGGTCCGGTCCTCCAGCAGCTGCAGCCGGACCGCCGAGGGCCCCAGGCCCTGCAGCTGGCCCATGTCCTGGGAGCGGTGCAGGCTGCGTCCCCGCATCGCGATCTGGTGATAGGATTGGCCCACCGCCGGATCGAGAGCACCGCCTTTCAGGGTCAGCGTGGTCGCCGCGGTATCGAACCGGGTGCTGTGGTACAGTTTGGCGGGAGCGAAGGGCGCCAGGCCCTCGCGGGAGAGCAGTTCGGGAAACACCGCGGAATCCCCGGCGACCCGAAACGCCTCACGGGCTGCCCAGCCGGCCGCCTGGTGCTGGCCGTGACCATCCCGGGGCGTGCCGCTGAAGATCGTGACGACCACCTGGGGACGGAACCGCCGGATGGTGCGGACCACGTCCTTGAGGATCGAGTCGCGGGGCCAGTGGGCCCAGGTATCGCCGAGGGTCTTGGAGAAGCCGAAGTCGTAGGCCCGGGTGAAGTACTGCGTGGCGCCATCGAAGTTCCGCGCCGCCAGCAGCTCACCGGTTCGCAGCAGCCCTAGGCCTTCACCCAGTTCCCCGCCGATCAGGTTCTGGCCCCCTTCCCCCCGATTCAACGAGAGATAGGCGACCTCGGCGCCGAACCCCCGACCCAGCAGGGTCAGCAGCTCGGTGTCCTCGTCGTCGGGGTGGGCGGCGATCATCAGGACCCGCTGCTGATGCCCCAGCATCCGCAGTTCCTGATCCAGCCCGACGTAGCCGCCGGTGGATGGCGGCTGCAGCTGGGCGGAGAGGGGAAACGCCAGCAGCAACGGGAGCCACGGGCTCAGTCTGGGCACGCCGGCCAAGGTAAAGGGCCCCGGCGGGAAGGCAAAGCCGGGCCCGAGCCGCACCGCATCGGCGCGCGGAGCTCAGGCGCCCAGCGGCTCCTCGCGCAGGGCCTGGCTCAGATCGGGGTAGTGGCGCCGGTAGTACGCTCCCATGGCACCCGCCGCTACCAAGTTGGCCCCCGCGACGGTCCAGAGCGGGAACAGTGCGCTGACCTCGGTGGAGGCGACGTTGACGATCACGTAGAAGCAGAACTCGAACACCACGAACAGCACCAGCAGCCCGAACCGTGCGACCGCGTTCTCCACTGCCAGCCGGACCAGCAGCGTGACCAGCGCCGCGAACAGCAGGAAGAGAATGAAGTGGGTGGCCGTGTACAGGACCACCGCGGCAAAATCGATCCGGTCGAGATCGGGGTGGGGTTGCCCGAGCAGGAACAGCTGTCCCAGGACACTGGGGGTTCGGAGCGGCCGACCGGAAAGCAGGTCGCGAACCAGAAACCAGACCGCCACGGCGGTGCTGCCGAGCAGTCCCGCGTCGGTCGCTTCGCTGAAGAGGGGGTGGGATTGGCGTGCCATCGAACCTCCTGGGACCGGCAGGACGGAGACCAGGGTGCCCCGGCGTGCCGGCCCTGCAGCGGGATGCCCTGCTCCAAGATTGGTCGGGCGGCCCGCCCCGGCAAGATCTGCCGGGGCGCGGCCCGCTTTCATCCCCCCGGAGCCCGGCGGGCGGCGCAGGCCGGGCAGGGACAGGTGTCCAGGAGTCTGGTGAAGGTGTAGATCCCGGTATTGTGGCCGTCGCTCCACTCCACCCGGAGTCCATAGGTGCCCACCAGCCCGACCCGCAACGGCCGGATATCCTCCGGGATTGCAGTCGGATTCAGCAACCGCCGGCCGGTCATCTCTTCCACGCAGCCGGCGCAGGGACACGCGAGGCGGAGCCCCCGGGACGGGAAGAACCCCTGGTGCCGACCCTCGAGCCAGTCGATCCGGAGGCCCCCGTCTTCGCGGCTAATCGCGTGGGGAATCAGGGGTTGCTCGGTCATGCCGGGAACGCCTCGCAGGTTTATACTATGGTGCATTCTACCCGACCTCAGCGATCCGAGCCATGACTGTACTCGCCAATCCCTTCGGCACTCGCGGTACCCTCAAACTGGGATCCCGGTCCGCCACGGTTTTCCGGCTTCCCACCCTCGAATCCCAGGGCCTGGCCCGCCTGGATCGGCTGCCATTCTCGATCCGGGTGCTGCTCGAGAACGCGCTGCGGTTCACGGGGCGGGGAGTCGTGACCGAGGACCATGTGACCGCGCTGGGCGCCTGGGGCAGCGGACCAGGCCAGCGGGAGATCCCCTTCATGCCGGCCCGGGTGGTCCTGCAGGATTTCACCGGGGTGCCCTGCGTCGTGGACCTGGCGGCGATGCGGGACGCCATGGCCCGGATGGGAGGGGACCCGGACCGGATCAACCCGATCGTGCCCTGCGACCTGGTGATCGACCACTCGGTGCAGGTCGACTTCTTCGGCACCGGCGACGCCTATCAGCGTAACGTGGATCTGGAATTCGAACGCAACCGCGAACGGTACCAGCTGCTCAAGTTCGCCCAGCGCGCCTTCCGGAACTTCCGGGTGGTGCCGCCAGGCACCGGGATCGTACATCAGGTGAACCTGGAATACCTCGCCCCGGTGGTCCAGCTCCGGGAGCAGCATGGCGCGCTGACGGCCTACCCCGATACCTGCGTGGGCACCGATTCCCACACCACCATGATCAACGGCCTGGGCGTGCTGGGCTGGGGCGTGGGTGGCATCGAGGCCGAGGCGGTCATGCTGGGGCAGCCATACTTCATGCTGATCCCCGAGGTGATCGGCATGAAGCTGGTCGGGGAGCTGCCGCTGGGCACCACCGCCACCGACCTGGTGCTGACGGCCACCCAAATACTCCGCAGGCAGGGCGTGGTGGACAAGTTCGTGGAATTCTACGGGCCGGGGCTCAGCAGCCTGGGCCTGGCGGATCGGGCCACCATCGCCAACATGGCCCCGGAGTACGGAGCCACCATGGGGTTCTTCCCCGTGGATCAGGAAACCCTGCGGTTCCTCGAGCGGACCGGTCGCGATCCGGACGTGGTGGAGCGGGTGGAGCGCTACTGCAAGGACCAGGGGCTGTTCCGGACCGATCAGACGCCGGATCCCGAGTTCACCACTTCGCTCACGCTCGACCTGAACACGGTGGTGCCGAGCCTGGCCGGCCCCAAGCGACCCCAGGACCTGGTGCCGCTGGCGAGTCTCCGGCGGAGTTTCCGGACCGGACTGCCGGACCTGCTGGTCCCGGCCGCCACCGCCGCCAGGAAGGAGCAGGCCCAGGCGGTGGCGACCCTCGAAGCGGAACGACCGGCACGGGTCCGGGGCACCATTGACGGGCAGGACTTCGAACTGCAGGACGGGTCAGTGGTGATCGCCGCGATCACCAGCTGCACCAATACCTCCAACCCCTCGGTCATGATCGGCGCCGGGCTGCTGGCCCGGAAGGCGATAGAACGCGGCCTTACCACCCGACCCTGGGTGAAGACCAGCCTGGCCCCCGGCTCACGGGTCGTGACGGAGTATCTCAAGGGATCCGGGCTACTGCCCTACCTCGAGCAGTTGCGCTTCAACGTGGTCGGATACGGCTGTACCACCTGCATCGGCAATTCCGGCCCGCTGCCCGAGGCCGTGGCCACGCTGGTGGACCAGCACCAGCTGGTGACCGCGGCGGTGCTCTCCGGCAACCGGAATTTCGAGGCCCGGGTCCACCCCCAGGTGCGGGCGAACTACCTCGCCTCGCCGGTGCTGGTGGTAGCCTTCGCGCTCGCGGGTCGGGTGGACATCGATCTGGACACGGAACCGCTCGGAACCGGAAAGGACGGGAAACCGGTCTTCCTGCGCGAGATCTGGCCCACGCCGATAGAGATCAACGAGACCATGGCCCGGTCACTCAAGCCGCAGCTGTTCCGGGAGCGCTACGCCTCCGTGTTCGACGGCGACGCGGTGTGGCAGGCCCTGCCGGTCCCCGAAGGCAGCCGCTACGCCTGGGACCCCCAGAGTAGCTACGTCGCCGAGCCGCCATTCTTCCAGCAGCTCGCCGCCGAACCGGGACCGCTCCACGACATTCGCGATGCCCGGGTCCTGGCGGCGTTGGGCGACTCGGTGACGACGGACCACATCTCGCCGGCCGGCACGATCCCGAAGAACGGGCCCGCCGCGAAATACCTGTTGGAACACGGGGTCCAGCAGGTGGACTGGAACACCTTCGGGGCTCGGCGCGGACATCACGAGGTCATGATGCGGGGCACCTTCGGCAATGTCCGGATCAAGAACGCCCTCACCCCGGATCGGGAAGGCAACTGGACCATGCACATCCCGAGCGGTGAGGTGATGTCGATCTTCGACGCAGCCATGCGCTATCAGGGCGAGGGTGTGCCCCTGGTCATCCTCACCGGCAAGGAATACGGTACCGGCTCGAGCCGCGACTGGGCCGCCAAGGGGCCGGCGCTCCAGGGGGTCCGGGCCGTCATCGCCGAGAGCTATGAGCGGATCCACCGGAGCAACCTGGTGGGGATGGGCGTGTTGCCACTTCAGTACGAGCCCGGTGCCACTCGACAGAGCCTTGGGCTGACTGGCCGAGAGAGCTTCACCATCACCGGGATCGCCTCCGGATTGAAGCCGGCCGGCCGAGTGAGCGTCAGCGCCAGGCGGGAGGACGGCAGCGTGGTGCACTTCTCGGCGATCGTCCGGCTGAATTCGGAGGTCGAGCTGGACTACTACCGCAACGGCGGAATCCTGCAACGGGTGCTGCGGATGTTCGTGAAGGGGGACGCGTAGGGGCGGCGGTAGGGCAGGAAAAACACGACCCCTCGGACAAAGTCCAGAAGGGTCGCGTTCCTCTACCGCCGTACCGCCGCTACCGCCTCAGGCCACCAGATCCTTGAGCTTGACGCCCTGCTCGCCCTCGCGGAGCCGGCTGAGGGCCCGGTCCCGGAGCTGACGAATCCGCTCGCGGGTGACCCCCATCATCCGACCAATCTCTTCCAGGGTCCGACTGTTGCCATCATCGAGGCCGAAGTACAACCGCAGCACCTTGGCATCCCGCGGAGGCAAGGTGGCCAGGGCCGCCTCGATATCCGAGGTCTGGCTGTTGGCGATGGCGGGTGCGTCGGTGCCCTCCTGATCCAGGGCGGCGAATCGCTCCATCCGCTCGCTGTTGTCGCCGTCCCGAGTCGGGTGGTCCAGCCGAACCGCCTCGGTGTTCAGCGCCCCGAGGCTCCGCACCGCTTCCGGTGTAAGGCCGGTGGCGCGAGCCAGCTCCTCGGTGGTCGGCATCCGCCCCAGCTTGTCCTTCAGCAGGGTCGTGGTCCGACCCAGCCGGGACAGATCCGCGGTCCGGTTCAGAGGTACCCGAACCGGGCGGCCGTGACGGGCAATCGCCGCCTGCACCGCCTGGCGAATCCACCAGACCGCGTACGAAATGAACTTGACGCCCCGATCCGGATCGAACTTCCGGGCCGCGGTCATCAAGCCAAGATTCCCCTCACCGATCAGGTCGACCAGGGGAACGCCACGATTCTGGAACTTCTTCGCGACCGAAACGACGAACCGTACATTGTGCCGGGCCAGCTTCTCCTGCGCCGCCACATTGCCCCGGAAAGCCTTCCGGGCCAGCTCCATCTCCTCGTCACGCGTCAGCAGAGGAACCTTGCTGATTTCGTCCAGATACAGGTCCAAACTCTCCCGGCCTTCGTCAATCGCCTTGGCGATCTGGGCCGGCCGTACCGTGCGCCGCTTCCGGCGAGGCTGCATGCTCACTCGGCGCCCCTCCTAGGGCTGGGTTGGTCCACGCGTCAGAGGGTCGGTCAAACAACGGGGACAATATAACGATGATACACGTCGAAAACAAAGCGAAGATACAAGTTATTGTGAATAAATACGTTACCAGATAGCTACCGAACACATACCGAGCGCCATTTTGAACGGAACTGCCCCAGCCATAAAACCCCGATGCGGCCAGCTCGTTCCCTCGGACCGGTCCCGTCTGAGGTCCCGGCGCTACGGGGACGAACCGGCTTCTCCGAGTTGCACCGGCTCAGATGCCGGTGGACCGCCTGGGGTCGCGGCGGGTACCCCGCCTCATTCACTCCCGACCAGAACCGGGTGTACATTCCCGGCATGCAGACCGATATGGCGTATGAACTGCTGCGCCAGTTCGCCTCCCCGGTGGTTGCCATCACCTCCGCCTGGCAGGGCAAGACCAACGGGATGATCTCCGACAGTGCGGTCCGGGCCTCGATCTCCCCGAACGTTCCCCGGCTGTCGGTGTACATCCACAAGTGGCACCTGAGCCACGACATGATCTGGCAGAGCGGACGGTTCTCGATTCACCTGCTGCATCGGGGTCAGTTGGACCTGGTGCACCAGTTGGGCTTCGTCAGCGGGCGGGACCGGGACAAGCTGTCGAGCATCCCGCATGGCACCGGCAAGCTGGGCCTGCCAATCCTGGACGATCGGGTGGCCGCCTTCGAGATGCGGGTGCTCAATACCATGGATACCGGCTACGCCACCCACTTTCTGGGCCACGTCGAGGCGGTCCATCCCGGGGTGGAAGGGGAGATCTTGACCGCCCCATGGTTCCGCGCCAACATGCCGCCGGCCTGGGCCGAGGAGTGGCGCGCCAATTACCGCAAGGCGCAGGACGTCATCGAGGCCCGTTCGGCCATTGAGGATCGCCACTGGACCGGGCCGGCCCGGTCCTGATTCGTACCCTTAGCGTTCGAGGAGCTATCGCATGCGGAATGGGAAACAGCTGACCGGCCTGGTACTCGGCATTACGATGTGTGCGGGAACCCTGGCGGGGCAGGGGTTCGAGGGGGTGGTCGCCATGAAGGTCTGGAGCAAGGGCAAGGCCACGGACATGACGATGTCCATAAAGGGCGGCGTGACCCGCACCGACATGGTCACCGAAGGCCACAATGGGACGATGCTGATGAATCCCCAGACCAAGACCATGATCATGATTATGGCCGAAGAGAAGATGTACATGACCATGTCGCTGGCGGCGGGGGAGCACCAGGAACACAGCGAGCCCAAGATCACCGACCTCGGGACCACGGCGACCATCGCCGGCCGGGAGTGCAGGAATTTTCTGCTCGAGGACGCCAAGCGCACCACCGAGATCTGCAATGGCGAGGGCCTGGGAGACTTCATGATGGGCGGGAGCCCCATGGGCCAGGGACCGGGGACGGATCTGGCGGACCTTGCCAGCTCCAGATCCCACTTCCAGAACGGGTTCTTCCCGCTTCGGGTGACCAGGATCAAAGCCGACAAGCGCACGGTGCAGCTGGAGGTCACTGCGGTCGATCCCAAGCCACTGGACCCGGCGCTGTTCCAGGTCCCGGCCAACTTCACCGAAATGAAGATGCCCAGCATGGGGCCCCCCAGTCAGTGATCACCGCTCCCCCGACGTGAGGCGGCCCCCCGGCGCACCGCGCCGGGGGGCCGTCCCCGTTTCGGACCACAGGAATCACAGCTGGTTGCTGCGGTGACCTGCTGGGGCTCCAACCGACGGAGGTATTGAAACCCGCTAGTGCCCGCTCCCGGCGGAGAGCTGCTTCACCAGTTCCCCGATGACGCCCTTGGCGTCCCCGAACAGCATCCAGGTCCGGTCCCCGAAGTACAGCTCGTTGTCGATGCCCGCGAACCCGGGGTTCTTGCTCCGCTTGATGGCGAACACGGTCCGGGCCTTGTCGGCGTCGATGATGGGCATGCCGAAGATGGGACTGGACTTGTCGCTGCGCGCCGCGGGATTCACCACGTCGTTGGCACCGACCACCAGCGCCACATCACACTGGGGCATGTCCGTGTTGATCTCGTCCATCTCCACCAGGTCGGTGTAGGGAATGTCGGCCTCGGCGAGCAGCACGTTCATGTGGCCCGGCATCCGTCCCGCCACCGGGTGGATCGCGAACTTCACCGTCACCCCGCGTTTCTTCAACTGGTCGTACAGCTCCCGGACCTTGTGCTGGGCCTGGGCCACGGCCATGCCGTATCCCGGGATGATGACCACCAGATTGGCCT
>CALMOP010000259.1 GCA_937871775.1 uncultured Gemmatimonadota bacterium
CGGGGAGACGGTGGTGGACCTCGAGCGGCTCCTGCTCAAGTACTCGCTGACCGACTGGCTCAAACTGTCCGTGGGCCGCGGCCACACCGCCTTGGGCTACTGGAATGAGGAGGTGCACCACGGCGTCCTGCTGCAGCCGACGGTGGAACGCCCGCGGGCCCTGCAGTTCGAGGATGAGAATGGGATCCTGCCGGTGCATTTCGTGGGGATCGAGGCCAGCGGAACGGTTCGGGTCGCGCCTGACTGGAACCTGCGCTATACCGGCAACATCGCGAACGGTCGCGGGGCCACGGTGGAGCAGGTGCAGGGGGGCCGCGACGTAGACCAGCACAAGGCGGTGGCCCTCAAGCTGTCATTGCAGAGTAGCGGCGCCGTCTCGCTTCGCATCGGCCCGTCACTCTACCTGGACCAGATTCCGCTGGCCGTGGGACCGCTCCGGGAAACGATTCTGGGGGCTCATGTGGTCGTGAAGAACACGCGGTACACCATCCAGGCCGAGGGTTACCACATCAGCCACGAGCCGACCCAGGGCGGTACGACCTGGGAGCACTGGGCCGGATATGCCATCGCAGCCGTCCGGTTCCACCAGCTCAGCCCCTATTGCGGCCTGGATCACGAATCGTTCGACGCCGGCGACCCGTTTTTTCTCGGGCGGGATCAGGATTACACCAGGGTGCTGGGTGGTCTGCGGTACGATCTGAACGTCAACAATTCGCTCAAACTGGAATACCAGCACGACAACTTCCCCTCGGAGACCGCCGATGCTCTGGCCCTGCAGATCGCGTTCACCTTCTAGCCTCGCCGCCCTGTGGGCATTGGTCGGTGTGGCTTCGGGGGCGGGACCCGTGGCCGGCCAGAGCATCGCGGTGGTGGCCAACAGTGGCGTCCCGGTCGCCGAGGTAACGCTGGGCGACCTCAACAACTACTTCACCTTCGCCCGAAGGTCCTGGCCCGGCGGCCAGCGGGTCACCCTGTTTCTTCCCGCGGTGGGGTCGGTCACTCGCAGCGTCCTGCTCAAGCAGGTGTATCACATGGATGACCCCCAGTTGCGGCGGTTCCTGCTGGAAAAGATCTATCAGGGGGACATCGATGCCCAGCCGCGGGTCGCCGCCTCCGATGCGGAGCTGGTGGGCCTCCTGGCCAGCACCCCCGGAGGCCTGACCCTGCTGCCGGTGGAGATTGCCGCGGCTGCCAAGCTGAAGATCCTCAAAGTGAATGGCAAAGCGCCCGGGGAGACCGGCTACATGCTGAAACCCTGAGGCTGGGAAAGACGGCGGCGGGAGTGCAACGCCGGGGGTCCGAGCGACCGGGCGGGAGCCCGGTGAGTTCAGCCGCGGCCGACCAGCTTCTGGAAGCGCGGATTGCCCTTGAGGGGAGCGAAGTTCGGATCGATCCGCAGCCATCCTGGAGATAGCAGGTAGGGGCCGCGAAGCAGTTCCTCGAGCGCCTCCGCCGCCGGATCCAGCTGCCCGGTGAGCACCAGGATCCTGGCCAACTGGTGGCGATGGTAGCTGGCGTCCTTGTTGGCAGGCACCAGCGCGGCACCGCGAGAACCCTCACGGATAGCATCCATGCCTCGGTCCAGGTAAGCCAGGGCCAGCCCCAGAGCGGTGTGCAGAGTCGGGTCATCCGCCGCCGCCTTCAGTTGTGCTTCGAACATCACCCGGGCGGAGTCGGCGTAGCTGCGGGCCCGGTTCAGGTCCCCCCGCAGATGATAGATCTGGGCGAACACCAGCGCGCGGGCCCCCTGATCCCCCTCGAACTCCGCCGCCGGGGCCGCCAACAGCAGATCCTGTTGCTCGACCGTGAGCACCCACACCAGGTCATAGAACGTGGCGAAGTGGGCGGCCACCGTGGCTGGAGAAATCGCGGTGGGAGCCTGTCGCACCACTGCGCGCGCCCCTGCCAGGTCGCCCCGGGCCAGGTCGACCATGGCCCGGTACTGGCGGGCGGCCAGATTCGCGGGCGCCAGGGTGAGTGCCTGATCGTAGGCCAGCTCGGCCTCCGGGTAATGGCGGGTCCACAGCTCCGCCCGGCCCAGCCGCAGCGCCGCGGCCAGCGATCGCGGGTCCAGCCGGGAGGCTTTCCGGTAGTGGCCCCGGGCCTCGTCCCAGCGGCCCACGCTCCATTCGTCTCCCGCCAGCGTGGTGAGCAGGTCCGGATTCCCGGGGGCCAGCGCCGCCGCCGCGCTATCCTCGGCCAGGGCCCGCGAGGTATCCGCCAGCACCGCCTTGAAGTATTCCGCCAGCGTCAGGTGGCCCTCCGCCCGATTGGGCTGCAGCGCGAGCGCCCGTTGCGCCGCCAGCTGAGCGGCCTGCGCCTCCTCTGGGGAGCGGGTACTCATGTACAGCAGGCCATGAGTCTGGGCCAGGTGGGCCCAGGCCTCGAAGAAGGTCGAATCGAGGGCCACCGCGCGCTGGTACTCGCTCACGGCCCGCTGCAGGCTGGCCAGATCCATGGCGCTCATTCCCTGCGAGGCCTCCTCGCCCCGGAGGTAGGCGTCATACGCCGCCGGATTCCGGGTGGGATGGTCGGCGGGGTGCGGTGCCACGCTATCACCCAGGACCAGATGCAGCTCGCCGGCGACCTGGTTGGCGATATCGGCCTGGACCTGAAACACATCAGTCAGCTTGGCATCGAACACCCGCTGCCAGCGAATGCGCGGCGCCCCGCTCCGGGGAACCTCCACCAGCTCCGGACTGACGTGTACCTTGTTCGGCCGGGATGTCTTGTCCCAGCGAACGGTGGCCCTGAGCAGGTAGCGCGCGCCGCCCAGTTCCTCCGCAATCAGCTTGTCGTCCTTGGCGGTGCCCTTGTAACCGGTGGAGCTGGCGCGGCCGATCACCTCGACCCCCGGGATGCTGGCGAGCCTGCCCCGGATCTCGTCGCTGATCCCGTCGGCGAAGTAGGCATCGGCCGGCTCGCCCTGATTGTCGAACGGCAGCACGGCCAGCAGCGCCGTCGACTGGGCGTGGGGACGCTTCCACGCGAACAGCACCCCCAGACCGAGGGCGAACCCCAGGGCCAGCATCGCGAACAGCGGCCGGCGCACCCCCTGCCACCGGGCCCGGGAACCGGAGGTCCTCCCCGCCTTGAGACCCTGCATCGTGGGCGTCCCGACCGGTGTGCTGAGAATCGGGGCCAGCGCCAGCGCGAACGCCGCCATGGTGGGGAAGCGATCTGCCGGGGTACGGGCCATGGCCCGGGCGATGACGGCATCGAGCGATGGCGGCACGGCGGATCGGATCAGCCGGACCGAACGCGGCGGCTCCGTCATGATCCGGGCCAGGACGACCTGCGGGGTGGGGCCGCTGAACGGGCGCTCACCCGCGAGCATTTCGTACAACACGCAGCCGAGGGAATAGATGTCGGTCCGGGCATCGAGGCCGCGCTCGCCGCTGGCCTGCTCCGGGCTCATGTAGGACGGCGTGCCCAGAGCCAGCCCACTCTGGGTGATCGCCTCGCCTCTCTCATGGAGGGCCTGGGCGATCCCAAAATCCGCGACGAGGGTCATGCCATCCTGGGTGACCAGGATGTTCTCGGGCTTGATGTCGCGATGTACCACGCCGTGCTGGTGGGCGTATTCCAGGGCCAACGCCGACTCGCGCGCCATGCGGACCGCATCCTCGACCTGGAGCTGGCGCTCCCGAACCAGACGGTCCCGCAAGGTTTCGCCCTCGACGTAGGGCATGGTGAACCACAACAGCACGGGGCTGGTGCCGGTCGCGGGAATCTCGCCGGAGTCATGGACCGTGAGAATGTGCGGATGCTGCAGGCGGGCCGCGACTCTGATCTCGCGCTGGAACCGCTCTGGCCCGACGGTGATCGCGAGTTCGGGATGCAGGAGCTTCAGGGCGACCGGGCGGTCGTGCCGGATATCCCAGGCGTAGTAAACCGTCGCCATGCCGCCGCGGCCGAGCTCGTGCTCGACCCGGTACTTGGACTCCAGCCCGACCGCCAGCCGCTCCAGGATGCTCCCCACGCCGTCCCCGACCTGCCTGATGAGAGAAATGCCACCACTTCCTTCAACAATACGACCCCTGTCGAGGTCGCGCCAGAGAGATCCGGGTTACCGCCTCGCAGAGCAGTGAGGCGTGCTGCCGAGGTGGGGTTCGGAGCGGCAACTTCCCGAGCCACCTGCTCCGGTTTCAGCGCGGGGGATGTGGCGCCTCCGGGCCGTGGTACAGGCCCCACACCTCGCGGAGAGTGTCGCAGATCTCCCCCAGCGAGGCTCTCGCCCTGACGGCCTCGATAATCAGGGGGAGGAGTGCCTGGTCCCCTCGCGCACCGTGAGCAATGGCAACTAGCGAGCCACGGACCTTCTCGGGGTTTCGGGTAGCCTTGACCCGCTGCAGTCTGATCTGCTGCCGCTCGGCCAGGGCGGAATAGTCCGGACGAGGCTGGGTCATGGGGGCGGAGTCATCCGTGAACCGATTCACGCCCACCACCACCTGCTGCCCCGATTCCTGAGCCTGCTGCAATCGCCATGCGCTCCGGGCGATGGCTTCCTGGAAGTAGCCCTGGTTGATCGCGGCCACCGCCCCGCCGAGCCGATCGATGGCCTCGATCAGGGCCCGGGCCTCGGTCTCGATCCGGTCGGTGAGGGATTCGACATACCAGCTGCCGGCGAGCGGGTCCACGGTCTCCGCCAGCCCGGTTTCATGGGCCAGAATCTGCTGGGTGCGGAGCGCCAGGGTGGCCGACTCCGCGGTCGGCAGCTGCAGCGCCTCATCGTAGCCGTTGGTGTGCAGGGACTGGGTGCCACCGAGGGTCGCTGCCAGCGCCTGGACCGCCACCCGCACCACATTGTTCAGCGGCTGCTGCGCCTGCAGCGTGACTCCGCCAGTCTGGGTATGGAACCGCAGGCGACAGGTCTGGTCGTTCGCCTGGAACCGCTCCCTGGCGAGCCGAGCCCACAGCCGCCGCGCAGCCCGGAACTTGGCCACCTCTTCGAACAACTGGTTGTGCGCGGCAAAGAAGAACGACAGCCGCGGACCGAGCCGATCGAGCGCGATGCCCGCCGCCACTGCCCGGCCCACATACTCGAGGCCGTTGGCGAGGGTGAACCCCACCTCCTCGGCGGCGGTGGCACCGGCCTCGCGCATGTGGTAGCCGCTGATCGAGATCGGATTGAAGTTCATCTCTTCGGTCGCCACGAAGCGGAACAGGTCCACGGTCAGCCGCAACGAGGCTTCCGCCGGAAAGATGTAGGTACCCCGGGCGATGTACTCCTTGAGGATGTCGTTCTGGACCGTTCCCTGCAGCTGGCGCCGGGCGACCCCCTGTTCCTCGCCCACCACCACGTACATCGCGAGCAGAATCGACGCGGTCGCGTTGATGGTCATCGAGGTGGAAACCCGGTCAAGCGGGATTTCCCGGAACAGGTCGTGCAGGTCCTCCACCGTGTTGATCGCGACGCCAACCCGACCCACCTCGCCCTCCGCCATCGGATGATCGGAGTCGTAGCCCATCTGGGTTGGCAGATCGAACGCCGTGGACAGGCCGTTCTGCCCCGCCGCCAGCAGGTGCCGGAACCGCAGATTGGTTTCCTCCGCGGTCCCGAATCCGGCGTACTGGCGCATGGTCCACAGCCGCTCGGCATACATCCCGGGATAGACCCCCCGGGTGTACGGGAACTGCCCCGGCTCCCCCAGATCCCGGGTCGGGTCACCGGTCCAGTCGGCGGGGCGGTAGACCATCCTGGGGGGCTCAGTCATGCTCGCCCGGTGACCAGGGGCCCAGGGCCCAGTGTCGATTGTCCAGCGCCCAGTGCCCCGTGCCGAGTGCCGAGCGCCTAGGCTCGATGCATGACCTGGTGCAGCGGGGGCCGGCGACACTCCTCCGGCCCGTCGACGTATACACCAGGCGGTTGGCACTGGGCACTGGGCCCTGGGCCCTGGGCACTTTCATTCCTCTCCCATCCTTCTCAGGGTGTCGGCGACATACCCCACGTCCTCCCGCGAGCCGATGACCAGTGGCGTCCGCTCATGCAGTTCGGTGGGGACGATATCCAGGATCCTCCGGGTGCCGTCGGTGGCCGATCCCCCAGCCTGCTCCGCGATGAAGGCCATCGGACTGCATTCGTACAGCAGCCGCAGTTTACCGTGGCGGTTCTTGGTGTCGGCCGGGTACATGAAGATGCCACCGGCCAGCAGGTTCCGGTGGAAATCGGCAACCAGTGAGCCGATGTAGCGACTATTCTTGCCGCGGATCTCTTCGGGGCGGTCGCCGTGAAAGCCGCGGACCGCCCACTGGGTTCCCTTGCTCCAGCGGGCGAAGTTGGACTCGTTCACGCTGTAATACCGCCCTACCCGGGGGGTCACGATCCGGGAATGGGACAGCAGGAACTCGCCGATGGACGGGTCCAGGGTGAATCCCGCGACCCCCTGCCCGGTGCTGTAGATCAGCATGGTACTGGAACCGTAGATGACGTATCCGGCCGCCACCTGCTTGCACCCGGGCTGAAGCACGTCCTCCAGGCATCCCGGTCCCTGAGTGGTCACCCGACGGTAGATGCTGAAGATGGTTCCGACCGCACCATTGACGTCGATGTTCGACGACCCATCCAGCGGATCGTACAGCACGACATACCTTCCGACCGGGTAGTTATCCGGCACCGGGATGATGGTCTCGTCCTCCTCGGACGCCATGACGCACACTCGCCCGGTGTGGTTCAGGGCCTGGGTCAAGGTCTGGTTGGCGAAGACATCCAGCTTCTGCTGTTCCTCGCCCTGGACGTTGGTGGCGCCGGCGCTTCCCAGGATGTTGACCAGGCCGGCGCGCCGGATGCTCGCCGCGATGATCTTGGCCGCGAGCGCGATGTCATAGAGCAGGTTGGAGAGTTCCCCGGTCGCCTCGGGGTACTTCTCCTCCTGGTCCAGGATGAACCGCTCGATGGTGGTCACACGGGCCGTCGGGGCTACCACATCGCTCTCCTCACCGTTGGCGCAGCATGGGGTCGGGGCTCCCCGGTGTCCCGCGCGGAGCGCTGGTCTTCTCGGTGGTGCGCTGCTCCCGTCGATCGCGACCCGCGATCACCATGGAGCGGCCATCGGTCGTCACCGTAATCGTGCCGTCGCGGTCGGTTCGCCAGACGCCAGCCCCGTGCCGCCGCAGCCGTTCCAGGGTTGCCGGGTGGGGATGCCCGTAGCGGTTGCCACGCCCGACGCTGATCACGGCCACTCCAGGGGATAATTCGGTCAGCCACGCATCTCCGCTCGCGGACCCGGACCCGTGATGCCCCACCTTGAGGAGATCCACTCGGCCAATCCGGTTGGCCAGTCTCGACTCGGCTCGGATCCCGGCATCGCCGGCCAACAGCGCCCGAAAGCTGCCGTACTCGACCAGCAGCACGATCGAATCTTCATTGAGATCGAGCTGCCACTCGCTCCAGCTGGTGTCGGGGTGCAGCACCGTGAACCGCACGCTGTCGAGCTCGAACCGCAGCCCATCCCGCGCCGGCTGCCATCCCTCCCCCAGAGCAGCGAGCTGATCCAGCAGGCGGGTGTACAGCGGATCCGGCACCAGTTCGGCGGGCTCGAGCAGGGTGTGAACCGGGAACCGGTCCAGCACCGCCGCCATGCCGCCAAGATGATCCGCATGGGCGTGGGAAACCAGCGCCGCCGCCAGCCCGGCCGCCCGGTGGCTCGCCAGAAAGGGAACCACCACCCGTCGCCCCGCATCGTCCCGATCGGTACGGGGACCGGCGTCCACCAGCACCCAATGGCCGTGGGGCGTGCGGATCAGGGCAGCGTCGCCCTGGCCCACATCGAGAAAATGTAACGCCAGCCCGGACCCGGCGTCATGGCTCCGGGCGGCCGCTTCCGCACCGACCGTCAGCCAGACCGCAGCACATAGCACCAACCCGGCCCGCCGGAGTGCCAGCCACCGATGGTGGTGGCCCTGCAGGCTCCAGCCGGCGGCGGCAAGCAGCGCCAGCCACGGCAGCGCCGAACTCGGCTCGGCCGGCTGCATGGCGGCGGAGAAGGACCAGCCGCCACCCCGCCACGCCACCTGATCGAGCAGAGCGAGGAGGGCACCCGATCCCGCGGCGAGCGGGGCCGCCAAGGGCGGCAGCAGCGCCGCCGCCAGCAGACTCAGCATCACGCCCGGGACCGCGAGGCCGGCGACCGGGATGGCCACGAAGTTCAGCACCACGCCGGTCAGGGACACCATCCCGAACTGGGATGCGGTGATCGGCGCCGTCGCCACCGTGGCCCCCACCGAGCTCGCCAGCAGTCGCCAGCCCCAGCCGGTGCCCAGGGCCCGGTCGCTCCACTGGGTCGCCAGGATTGCCCCCGTCAGCGCCGCAGCCGAGAGCCAGGCCCCGGGATTGAGAGCGGCCCGAGGATCGAGCAGGAGCACAACCAGGCAGGAGGCTGCCAGCACCCCCACCGCACCCGGGTGCCGCTGACGCCAGCGGAACTGCACCACCAGGCCGGCCAGGATCGCCGCCCGCGCCGCCGGCGGCGGCCAGCCGAGGAACACCACGTATCCCAGCGCGAGAGCCACCGCCAGGGACTGGGCCCGCCGGGAGGGCAATCCTGCCAGCCTCCCCGCAAGCAGGACCCAGCCGATGATCACGCCAACATGGAACCCCGAGATGGAAAGAATGTGCACCAGCCCAGCGCGGGCGTAGCGGTCTCGCAGCTCGGCCGGAAGGCCGCTGCGACGATTCAGGATCAGGGCCTCGACCAGGGCGGCCCGTTCCCCATACAGTCGCCGCACCGTCGCCGCGACCCAGTTACGGAGCCGCTCGGCGGGGCCGGGGCCCGCCGGACCGGGGAGAAACCGCCGGGCCACCAGAATGCCATGCTCCGGATCAGTCGAATCGGCGAGGATCCACCGGCCTTCGATCCGGCCCCGGGTCCCCGCGGCCACCCGACTGCCCTCGGGCCAGCGGACTGCAATCGATCCGGGGCAGGTCGCATCGAGCATCACCTGCCCCAGCAGTTGATCGGGCTCGACCGGTTCGGTTGCCCGCGCGTCGACGGCCACCGGGCCGGGGCGGAGCCGGCCAGCGCATTCGCTGCGTTCCCGGGCCAGGCCGATGACGGCGGCGGCCTGTCCCAGGAGAAAGGCCCAGACCCAAATGGCGACGCCCCGTCTTCGCACCAGGAGCAGGATCCCGACACCCAGTGCCGGGACCTCAGGGCCCAGAAAACGCAGCAGGCCGGTCGCGAGACCGGCCCCGTAGCACAGCAGGAGCAGCACGGCGGGGGCAATCGGCATGCCCCGCCCCTACCCGCTCGACGCTACCGCGCCATGCGACGCTCGCAGCGCGGAGCCAGGTTGACCTTGCGGATCCCTTCCATGATGGCGACCTCGATCGCGGCGCGGTTCTGGTCCTTGTCCAGACTCACATCGGTGACCGCCGATCCTTCCCGCCCTACCACATAGCGCGGGGGGAGTCGATTGAGGGAGTAGACCAGCACGTCCATTCGACAGGTCTCGCAGCCGCAGAAATCCTTGAAATGCGGCATGATGCGGTCGTACGCCTCGGCGGCGTGGTATTCGACGGCGTTGCGAATGGCGATCCGTGTCATGCAACCACCGGGAGCGAGGGGCGGACCACCTGGCCTGTAAACGTGGAGCCGGTGGTTCCGGTGAGGAGCACGTGATGGTACTCCCCAATCGCGGTCGCGGGAAGGTCGACCAGTACCAGCAGGTTGGTACGGCTCCGGGCCAGCAGCAGCCCACCGCGGCGCGCGGGGCGCTCCACCAGGACCTCAACGGTGCTGCCCACCCGCCCCAAATTACGGCGCCGGGCCTGGCGCCGCACCGCCTCGATGAGCCGGCCCAGCCGGTCCGCTGCCACCGTCTCCTCCACGGCACCGCCGAGCCGGAGCGCTGGGGTCCCGTCGCGGGGGGAGTAGCGGAAGGTATAGGCGTCGTCGAACGCCGCCCCTTCCACCAGGGAAAGGGTCTCTCCGAACTGGGCCTCGGTCTCCCCGGGGAACCCGACGATGAGGTCGGTGGAGCAGGTAAGCCCGGGGATGGCGGCGCGCAGCCGCGCCACGACCTCGAGATACTCGTCCCGGGTATAGCGCCGCAGCATCCGCCGCAGAACGGCGTTCGAGCCGCTCTGGGCCGGCAGGTGCACATGCTCGCAGACCGCCGGCACCAGGGCCATCGCCTCGACCACCGGTGCGGTGAATTCGGTCGGATAGGGGCTGGTGAAGCGGAGCCGCCGGATGCCGTCGACAGTTCCCACCGCCCGGAGCAGAGCCGCGAAATCGTGCGCCCCATCGTGATAGCTGTTGACCGTCTGGCCCAGCAGGGTCACTTCGCTCGTGCCCCGCCCGGCCAGCCGTTGCACCTCGGAGACGACGTCCTCCAGCTTACGACTGCGCTCCGGCCCCCGGGTATACGGCACGATGCAGAAGGTGCACTTATAATCGCAGCCGCGCTGCACCGTCACGAAGGCGGTGGCCCCCGGCTCCCGCACCGCCGGCACGTCCTCGTAATGCTCCCAGCTCCGGAAGCCGGTGTCGGTCGGGCGGTCTCCCGCGGCAGCCTGGGCCACCAGGGTCACCAGATCGCGATAGGCATCGGGTCCGGCCACCAGGTCCACCGCGGGCACCCGCTCCAGCAGGGTCGGGCCGAGCCGCTGAGCCATGCACCCGACCACGCCCAGCACCGTCCCCGCACGCTTGTGCCGTTGCAGTTCGCCCAGCCGGCCGATCACCCGCTGCTCGGCATTGTCGCGCACCGCGCAGGTGTTCACCAGCACCACGTCGGCCCCCTCCGGCCCCGCGACGCGAGCATAGCCTTCGCGGACGAACAGGCCGAGCAGCAGCTCGGTGTCCGCCACATTCATCTGGCAGCCGTAGGTCTCGATGTAAAGGCGCTTCACGCGGGGAAAGATGCAGTCGGAGGACGGGCGGCGGAAGCTCAGCGGGGCCCGTACGGTCGGACCGAGAGGCCCACCGCCAGGGAAAACGCCCGCTCCCGATAGGCGGACCCCTCCCGGCTCCAGGTCCGCTCCACAGCCAGGTCGATGCTGGCCCGACCCTGGGCAAACCGGCTCCCAGTTCCGGCGGAGAGGCTGACTGCCGTGGGGCGTTCTCCCACTTCGAACGGGAACGGCAGGGTGGCATGCCGGAAGCCCAAGCGCAGCGGCAGCACCAGCGGCTTCCGCAGGCTGCGGGCGTACTCGACCCCGATGCCCACCTCGGTCGTGTTTCGGGCCCCGACCCCTCCCTGCTGCTTGAGATCCGCGTCGGCACTGGACCATGACCGGAAGCTGCCGGACGCCGCCACCGTCAGGCGCCCGGAGGCCTTGAAGGCCGCGCCAGCATACACCGAGTAAGGCAGATCGACGGAGAACACCCGGGTCGAGTCGCGCTCCACGTCAGCCTGACCGTCACTACGCACTACCAGGGCCAGCTGAACCGCGGAGCTCAGCCGCTGGATGATCCCGATCGCGGCGCCCCACCCTGAATAGGAGACCTCGGCCCTCTGTTGGACCGGGAGGAAGGCGCTGTCTCCAAAGGCCCGCCGGGCGATCATTCGGTTGGACCCGGTAATCCTGTAACCCGCGATTCCGATGCTGGTCTTCGCCGACAAGGTCCAGCCGAGCGCCAGCCGGATCTGGGACAGGCCCCCCAGGGACGAAAGCGTGTCGTGGACCTCGACCTGCTGGCCTAGCATCGTAATGGTGTCGATCGATGTCAGCCGGTAGTCATGGTCGCTGTAGCTGCCGACCGACACCCCCAGCCCGATATGAGTACCGGGAATCGGTCCGCCCACCGAGGTCAACGGGAACCTGGTGCCCCGCAGCGTCGCCGAACCGGCCGGACCCTCCCAGTGCCGCCAGGTGGGCACCATGATGAACCCGGCACTGACTCCCGTGAGATTGACCAGCGCAGCCGGGTTCAGATCGCTCTCACCGTCGAACACGCCAATGCTGCCGCCCATACCCCGGACCCGGGGGGTCAGAGGCCGTCCCGGCAATCCGAGTCCACGGACGCCGAACATGGAGGACTGGGCCGCCAGCCTCGGGCCGCCGCCGGCGATCAGGACCGCCAGCAGCAGCACCC
>CALMOP010000260.1 GCA_937871775.1 uncultured Gemmatimonadota bacterium
GCCGTGTGAACGACGTGTAGGCGACGAGCGTCAGCAGCAGAAAGAACGTGCTGAGGACGTCCTTGCGCTCCGTGATCCACGCGACCGACTCGACGTGCAGCGGATGCACCGCGAAGAGCGCCGCGGCGCACGCCGCTCGTCCGATCGCCCGGACGGAGGTCGCATGAACAAGATCCTGGCGGTCATCCGGCGCGAGTTTATCGAACGGGTCCGGACCAAGGCATTCATCATCGGCACCCTGCTGGTGCCCGTGCTGTTCACCGTCATGGCGGTACTCCCGGAGCTCCTCAGCCGTCAGGAGAGTCGCACCCGGGGCATCGTGATTCTCGACGCGGTGTCGGGCGACCTGGGCCGCCGAATCGAAGCCGCCCTGGCGGCCCAGAGATTTGGCCCTGAATCGCTGCCCCGGTACGCCGTGCGGGTGATCCCGGCCGGGGGTCGAGCAGCAGTCCTGCAGGACTCCCTGGTGCCGCTGATCGGACGGCGCGAGGCCGGCCCGGCTCCGCCCGACGGCATCCTGATCCTCACCGACTCAGCGGTCATGACGGGGAAGCTGAGCTACCTCGGTTCGGATGTGACCAGCTTCCGGAATCGGAACGTGCTGGAGCGCACCCTGGAGCCGCTGCTCCGCGACGAGCGGTTGACCCGGCTCCACGCCGACTCAGTGCTGAAACTGGCCGCCAATGTGCGACTGAACCTGGACACGAAGAAGATCACCGAGGGACGCCTCACCGGGGAGAGTGGGGAAACGTCATTCCTGCTGGCCTACGTGGTCGACATGTTCATGTACATCTCGCTCCTGCTCTATGGAGTGCAGATCATGGGGTCGGTGATCGAGGAGAAGAGCAGCAAGATCGTGGAGGTGCTGATCTCCAGTCTCTCCCCGTTTGAACTGCTGCTCGGCAAGGTGGTTGGGGTGGGGGCCGTGGGTCTGCTGCAGCTCGGAATCTGGAGCGGTACCGGATTCTACGTGTCCTCGATGATCGCGGGCCGGAATGCGACGGCCGTGGGCCCCGAGGCCGTCGAGGCCGCCTTCTCCATGCCGGCCATTGGCCCTGACCTGGTCGTGGTGATTCTGGTCTTTTTCCTCCTCGGGTTCTTCCTCTATTCGGGTCTGTACGCGGCAATCGGATCCATGTGCAGCACCCAACAGGAGGCCCAGCAGACCGCAACACCCGTAACCATGACGATCGTGATCGGGATGATTTCGATGTTTTCCCTGATCAACGAACCGTCGGGAACACTGGCCCGAACCCTCAGTTTCATCCCCTTCTTCACCCCACTGGTGGTCCCGGTGCGCTATGCGGTGACCCCGCTTCCCCTGTCTGAGGTGCTGCTGGCGGTTGCCGTGATGCTGCTTGGTATCCTGGGAGTGGTCTGGGTCGGTGCCCGGGTCTATCGGGTCGGCATTCTGTCGTACGGCAAGAAACCGAATCTCCGGGAACTCTGGAGGTGGGTCCGAACCAGCTGACCGAGGCGGTAGCCAGCGGGGCGGCCGAGGAAGCCGCCCCGCTCGGCTTTACCGGAGCACGGTCCGCCGGTAGGTTGTCCGCATGGTTGCCTATGACGTAATCGTGATCGGTGGAGGTCACGCCGGGATCGAAGCCGCAAACGCCGCCGCCCGCCTGGGCGCCCGCACCCTGCTTCTGACCCAGAACCTCGAGACGATCGGAGTGCTCTCCTGCAACCCCGCCATAGGGGGAATTGCCAAGGGCACAGTGGTCCGTGAGGTGGATGCGCTCGGTGGCGTCATGGGCCAAGCCGCTGATCGGTCCATGATCCAGTTCCGGATGCTCAACCGCTCCAAGGGTCCGGCGGTGTGGTCACCGCGGGCCCAGTGTGACCGAGGGTTGTATCGTCGTGCCGCCCGGGCCCTCCTCGAGCGCCAGCCAAATCTTGAGTTGGCACAGGGGACGGTATCGGACCTCGAGATCCGCTCGAGCCGGGTCCGCGGCGTTGTCACGACTGAAGGCACCAGGCTGGCTTCGCGCTCGGTGGTGATCACTGCGGGGACCTTTCTCCGGGGTCAAATTCACCAGGGCCTGAAGGCTCAGGTTCCGGCCGGGAGGGCAGGGGATCCTCCGTCAGTTGAGTTGTCGGAAGCGATTGTTAGACAAGGTGTTACTGTCGAACGCTTCAAGACAGGAACCCCGCCTCGGATCGATGGCAGGAGCCTGGACCTGGAGCGCTTTCAGCATCAGGATGGAGAGGTCGAACCATACTGGTTCTCCTACTTCGAGCGAAGCGCCCACCCGCGTCAGGTTCCCTGCTATCTCGCCTATGCCGGACCTGAGGTGAAGGGGATCATCGTAGCGCATCTCCACGAGTCGGCACTGTATGGCGGAGCGATCACCGGGCGGGGACCACGCTACTGCCCATCGATAGAAGACAAGGTCGTGAAGTTTCCGGATGCGGAGCGGCACCAGCTGTTCCTGGAGCCCGAGGGATTGGAAACTGCGGAGCTCTATGTCAACGGCCTCTCCACCTCGCTCCCGCCGGAGGTGCAGCTCCAGATGCTGCAGGCCGTGCCGGGCCTGGAGCGGTGCCGAATGACCAGAGCAGGCTACGCTATCGAGTACGACTACCTGCCGCCGACTCAACTGGACACCGCGCTTCAGCTCCGCGGCGTTGGCGGCCTCTTCTTCGCCGGTCAGGTCAACGGTACGACCGGGTACGAAGAGGCCGCGGGGCAGGGTGTCCTCGCAGGGGTAAACGCCGCCCTCTCCGCACGGGACGATGAACCAGTCGTGCTCGGGCGGGACGACGCGATGATTGGCGTACTGATTGACGATCTGGTCACCCGTGGGACCGACGAGCCCTACCGGCTCTTTACTTCCCGGGCGGAGTACCGGCTTCTACTCCGGCAAGACAACGCGCTCAGGAGACTGCTCAGGGTCGCAACCAGGCTTGGGATTCTCCGCGCGGAGGAACAGGAACTCGCCGAGGCTCGCCTGGAGCGGGAGGAGGGAGCCAGGCGAACAGCGGAACTGACCCTGGGGCTGCCGTTGGAAGTGAACCAGACTCTGGCGCTCCTGGGAGTAGCCCCTGTCCGAGTCCCCACCAGGATCGCCGAGCTGGTTCGGCGGCCTGGGCTTCGGCTCCAGGACCTTTGGCGTCACCTTCCCGGAGAGTGGGCAGCCGAGGAACTTGAATGGGCAGACATCGAGCTCAAGTATGAGGGATACCTCCTGCGGGAGCGTGAGGCCGTCGCGAGGCTGGAAGGCCTGGACTCAATGGTGCTGGAGCCCGAGTTGCCCTATTCGACGTTCGGCTCGCTGAGCACGGAGTCCAGGCAGAAGCTCGCCAGGATTCAGCCGGGCACCATGGGGCGGGCGGGCAGGATTCCAGGGGTCTCGCCCAGCGATCTGCAGAATCTGGCGCTGGAGGTAATCAAGTGGAGGCGTGGGAGGGAGGAAGTGCCCACGGGGTAAGGGCGTTTCACGTGAAACATGGTGGGGACTGGATGGCGCTCCCTTATTCCGCCCAGCAGCGAAGAGCCTTATATTGGGCACCAGTCATTGGTACCACCCAGCAAATGTGTGTCTCGCTATTGTATCGTAAATCACAGTAAACAAAAGACTTAGTAATGGCGCGAATCATTGCCATCGCCAATCAGAAGGGCGGGGTCGGCAAGACGACCACCGCCGTGAACCTCGCCGCGTCGCTGGCGATCTGTGAGCGCAAGACGCTCCTGGTCGACGCCGACCCGCAGGGCAATGCCACCAGCGGGGTTGGGGTGCGCAAGGACCAACTGCGCTATGCGCTCTACGACGTCCTCATTGACGGTCGCCCGGCCAGTGACGTGATCCTCACCGACGCCTCGCTGCCCTACCTCGACATCCTGCCGGCGACCCAGGACCTCGTGGGCGCGGAGCTCGAGCTGGTGGAGCGGCGGGAGCGGGAACGGGTGATGCGACGGGCCCTCGAGGATGCGCGCGGGTCCTACGAATTCATCCTGATCGACTGCCCCCCTTCGCTGGGCCTGATCACGCTCAATGTGCTGGCTGCGGCGGATGGGGTGCTGATCCCGATCCAGTGCGAGTACTACGCTCTCGAGGGCATATCCCAGCTGCTGAATACCATCAAGCTGGTCCAGCAGAACTTCAATGCCTCGCTGGCCATCGATGGAGTCCTGCTCACGATGTACGACTCGCGGGTGAACCTCTGCCGGCAGGTGGCGGCGGATGCGAAGGAGTACTTCGGAGCGCGAATGTTTCCGACCGTCATCCCCCGCAATGTCCGACTCGCTGAGGCCCCCAGCTTTGGCAAGCCGATTCTGCTGTATGACATCCAGTCCGTCGGGGCCAAGAGCTATCTGGCTGTAGCCCAGGAACTGGTCCGCCGGGTCGAGGGTGCCACCCTGATTCCCCGCTCGCTGCCACCGGTCTCCGGCGAGGTTCCCGCCGTGAGCATCGAAGGTGACGCATGAGCGAGACCAAGCGGCTGGGTCGCGGCCTGGAGGCGCTGCTGGGTCCGATCTCCCGCCAAGAGGCTGAGGCCAGCGGAGCCCTGCAGGAGATATCGGTCGCCAGCATCCGTCCCAACCCCTATCAGCCGCGGGTCAAGCTGGACGAGCCCCAGTTCTCGGAACTGGTGGCGTCGCTCGAGACCTCGGGGTTGCTGCAGCCGATCGTGGTGCGCCGCCACCTCGACGGGTTTCAACTCATCGCCGGGGAGCGCCGCTGGCGGGCCGCGCAGAAGCTGGGCTGGACACGAATTCCGGCGGTCATCAAGGTGGCCGACGACCGCACCCTGCTCACGCTTGCCCTGGTCGAGAATCTGCAGCGTGACGATCTCTCGGCGATCGAAGAGGCCACCAGCTACAAGCGGCTGATCGACGAGTTCAAGCTCTCCCAGGTGGACGTGGCCCGGCTGGTGGGCCGCGATCGCGCGACGATTTCCAATGCCCTGCGGCTCCTGAAGCTGCCCCGGGAAGTCGCCGAAATGGTGGATGATGGACGCCTCTCCGAGGGGCACGCGCGGGCGCTGCTGGGCCTGGCGGATCGAACCCAGATCACTCGCCTGGCGCAGACCGCGATCGCCGAGGGCTGGTCGGTCCGGGACCTCGAGGCCAAGGTGCGGGGTGGCCGCCCCACGACCCCCAAGCGCGAGGTGGCACGCCACGTCGCCCCACAGCACCGCCGGGTCGAGGATGCACTCCGCAAGCGACTGGGCACCGATGTGCGGGTAACCGCCCGGCGGCGCGGACGAGGGCTGATCACGGTGAGCTATTATTCGGAGGACGACCTCGGCCGCGTGCTCGAGCTGCTGCTCGGTGAGCCGTTCTCGGGATGAGCCAGTCGGGACGCCATGTCACGATCGTGGTGCATGAGGATGGCGACCTCGCATCACGCACGCTCAGGATCCCGCGCTGGGCTTACCGGACTCTGATTGGTGCGGCGATCGGTTTGGGGGCCCTGATGCTGTTGGCGGTCGCGCTATACCTTCCCGTTGCCGCCACCGCCGGCCGAGTCCCCGGGCTGGCCCGGGAGGTGGAGCGGCTCGAGACGGAGAACCGGCGGATTGGGGAGCTGGTCGCGGCGCTCGACAGCGCCGAAAAGAGGTACGACCGTATCCGGGCCATGCTCGGTGCGGATCTGGTTCCCGATCCAGTCCAGTTGGCGACTACACTGCCAGTGGCTCCGGCGATTCACGCCCGGTTGGCCGGTGTTGCGACCGGTCTCGAGACCGGTCCCTCGGAACCGACCCATTGGCCTCTGGATGATCCGGGATACATCACCCGCGGCCACCTGAGCCCAGGCGGGCCCGGCAGCCAGGACGGCGGAACCCACCCCGGGATCGACATCGCCGTCCCGATCGGGAGCCCGGTCCGGGCGGCCGGCGGAGGGACGATCTTGCAGACCGGGGAGGATCCGGAGTACGGGGTGTTTACACTGGTTGAGCATCCAGGAGGCTACCAGTCGATGTACGGTCACCTGGGACGGGTCGCAGTCGTGCCGGGTCAGCCGATCTCGGCTGGACAGGTCCTGGGATTGTCGGGCAACAGCGGGCGCTCGAGTGCGCCCCACCTTCATTTCGAGATCCGTCGCGGGGGCGAATCCATCGACCCCCGGTCGATGGTCAAGGAGCAGAACTGATGGCCCTCTTTAGCTCCAGGCCACCTCAATCGGGCCGGCCGGAAGGCCCCGCCCGGCGCTCCGATGGAGCCGGCCTAACGATCATCGCGGTCGGCACCACCGTGTTCGGGGACCTGGTCTCGGATGGCGTGGTCAAGATCGAAGGAAGCATCGAGGGTTCGGTCCGCGCCGGAACCCAGATCTTGGTCGCCCCGGGTGCTGTGATCCGAGGTGACACCAACGCCGCAGAGATTGTTGCTGGCGGCGAGGTCCATGGCGCGGTTCAGGGCGTGGAACGAGTCGAGATCCAAGCCGGGGCAGTGATCAATGGAGATATCCGCACCCAACGGATTCAGATTGCGGAAGGGGGCCGGGTGAATGGCCAGATCACAATGGATGCAAACCCCCAGACGGCAGTAGCAAAGCAGACTCCTGACAAGGTTGCTGCTGCTGATCCACCGAAGGCATGATCTCACTCTTCCCACAATAGTTGAAAAGTTCACAGATCCTGTGGAAACGGTATTGATACGTGCCGTTACGGTGTCCCCGATGCCACCTCGATGATCGGAAACTGCCGTGAAGCTGCATCATATTGCCACTGCGGCGTCCATACTCCTCGCAATCGGCAGTTGCAATAGGGAATCCCACCAACCAGGCCTGAGGGTGGCCTTGGTGACCCCAGGATCTATAGCCGACGCCGCGTGGAACTCCGGGGCCTTCCAAGGCCTTGAGCTGATCCAGGATTCGCTGCAGGTCCAGATCAGCCATGTGGAGGCCCGCACACCCGGGGAGCAGGAAGAGGCGCTGCGGGCGTACGCCCGTCAGGGGTATGCCCTGATCTTCGGCCATGGCTTCGAATTCCAGGGTGCGGCAGAACGAGTGTCGGCCGAATTCCCGCTGGCCATTTTCATCATCACCTCGGGAGAGCAGCTCCGCGGCAACGTCGCTCCGATGATCTTCCGGCTGGGGGAGGCCACCTATCTCGCTGGCTTGGTGGCCGGCGGGGTGACCCGAAGCAACGTGATCGGATTCGTGGGAGGCATCGAGCTTCCTCCTATCCGGGAGGCAGCGGATGCGTGGTTCGCCGGGGCCCGCGCCAGCAACCCCCGGGTAACCACCCGCTCTACCTACCTCAACACTTTCGATGACGTGGCCGCGGGCCGCGAGGCCGCCGTCGCGCTCTTGCGGGCTGGGGCGGACATCCTCACCCACAACGCGGATCAGGCGGCACTCGGCCTGTTCCAGGCGGTGAAAGAAGCACCGAGTGTCTATGTCTTCGGGGCCAACCTTGACCAGACTGATCTGGCTCCCGAGCGGGTGCTCGGCTCCGCGGTCATTGATCTGCCGCGTGCCTTCCTGGCGGTGGCGCGGGAAGTCCAGAGCGGGACCTTCACTCCCCACGTGGAGTCATTCGGCCTGGCCAGTGGGGTTGTCAGGTACGAGCCGAACCCGGCGCTGCTCCACCTGCTTTCCTCCGACATCCAGGCCCGGGTTTCCGCGGCACGGGATTCCATCATAGCGAACGACCGGGCACCGTGACCGGGCGGCCGCTCGGGGATCTGGTTGGCTACCTCGATGCCTACCTCGGGATCGCTGACTTCCCGGATTATGCCGGCGCCCTGAATGGCCTGCAGGTCGAGAACCGGGGCCGGGTCACCAGCCTAGTGGCCGCGGTGGACGCGACCCAACTGACCATCGATGCCATGGCCGACCCCGGCGCGCTGCTACTGGTCCACCATGGGCTGTTCTGGGATGGGGCTCAGGCCCTGACCGGGCGGCATTACCGCCGGATCTCCGCCCTGCTAGCCCGCGACGCGGCCCTGTACTCGGCCCATCTCCCACTCGACGCCCACCCGGAGGTGGGTAATAACGCCGTGCTTGCAACCAGGCTGGGCCTGAGCGAATCCCGTCCGTTCGGACTGTTCCAGGCTCGCGCGATCGGTATCCAGGGCCTGGTCCCCCCTGCTCTGGCCAATCGGGTCGCGCTGCATCGGGAAGTGGCCGCCCAGGTAGGGGTGCCACCGGAACAGGTCAAATTGATTTCCGGCGGCCCTGAGGTGGTCACCCGGGTGGGTGTCATGACCGGCGGCGCGGGCAGTGCCATCGCGGAGGCCCGGGCCGCGGGCTGCGACGCATTCGTGACGGGAGAAGGCGCGGCCCACACCTACTTCGACGCGATGGAATACGGGATCAATGTGTTCTACGCCGGCCACTACGCGACCGAGACCTTCGGAGTACGTGCCCTGGCCGAGCACCTGGGCCGCCGCTTCGACCTCCCATGGGCCTTCCACGACCATCCGACCGGCATGTAGCCGGGCGCGGCACACCTGATCCGGCCCATGACCGATCCCCTCCGCCTCACGGGCATCAGCAAGCGCTTCGGCAGCGTCGTGGCGCTCCAGCGGGTGGACTTCCGGGTGGCGCCGGGGGAAATCCACGCCCTGCTGGGGGAGAATGGCGCGGGCAAGTCTACCCTGATGAAAGTAGCCTTCGGCCTGACGCGCCCGGAGGCGGGAACGATCACCCTTGCAGGTGTCGAATACCCCTTCGTGACGCCAGTCATCGCCCGCCGCCACGGCGTTGGCATGGTACATCAGCATTTCACGGCGATTCCAGCGCTCTCGGTACTGGAGAACGTGACCCTCGCCGCGGGTTGGCGACCGGGCCGGAGTGCCTGGCTCCGGCTGCGCGACACGATGAGCGAGGCCGGGATCACCCTCGACCCCGACACCCGCGCCGGTGATCTCTCCGCCGGGCAGAAGCAACGGCTGGAGGTGCTGCAGGCGCTGGCAGGGAAGACGTCGGTGCTGCTGCTCGATGAGCCCTCCTCAGTGCTGTCACCACCCGACGCCGAGGCCCTTCTCGATCTGGTCCGACGATCGCGCGATCGCGGCGTCGCCGCGGTGCTGATCACCCACAAACTGGGGGAGGCCCTCGAGTACGGTGATTCGATCACGGTGCTACGCCGGGGTGCCGTGGCGTTCACGGGGCCGGCCGACCAGGTCACCCGCCACGTCTTGATCCAGCACATGTTGGGAGACGCCCCGCCGGCGCCGGTCACGCCGCCCCGGTGCAACCCGGGGGCGGTCCGGCTCGAGGTGGCCAATCTCTCGGTGGACCCGCTGGGCGGCACCGGCACCGGCCTGCGGCAGGCCACCCTCCAGCTCAGAGCGGGAGAGCTGGTCGGCGTGGCGGCGCTGGAAGGCAATGGTCATCGGGAATTGCTCCGGTGCCTTGCCGGGCTGGTCCCGTCGAGCGGTGGGTCGCTGCAGCGCTCGGGAGTGGTGTCATTCATCCCTGAGGACCGGACCACCGAGGGCCTGATCGGTGAGTTCTCCCTGACCCGCAACGTGGCCCTGATCCGAGGCACCCCGGCCCCGTGGTTGGCCGGGCCGTGGATCGATTGGAGCCAGGCGTCGCAGCACACCGCCTCCCTGCTGGCCCGCCATGCGATATCCGCACTCGGTCCCGATGCGTTGGCGGGCAGTCTGAGCGGAGGAAACCAGCAGCGATTGCTGATCGCCGAGGCGCTGGCGCGGGATCCGGCAATCCTGATCGCCGAGAATCCCACCAGGGGCCTGGATGTCCAGGCAGCCACCCTGGTGTCCCAGCGTCTCGGCGAGGCCGCCGCCGCTGGGGTTGCGGTCCTGGTCTTCCATCCCGATCTCGATGAGTTGCTGAGCATCGCCACCCGCATTCTGGTGCTCGCGGGAGGGAGGCTCCATGAAGCGAAAGTTGGTGCCACCCGAGACGAGATCGGTCGACTGATGCTCGGGGAGCCAGATGCGGCCTGAGAGATGGCGTGCCCTGACCGCGTTGGGCCTGGCCCTCACGGCCGGCCTGGTCGCCTTGGCGGTCAGCCTGACCCTGACGGGATACGACGCGGCGAGTGCCTTGTCGGCACTCTGGCTGGGCGGATTCGGGACCTCGGAGGGGCTGCTCTCGGCAACGCTTCCGCGAGCGGTGCCGCTGATTCTGATTGGTCTGGGCCTGGGCGTGGCGTTCCGGGGCGGCGCGCTGAACATCGGGGCGGAAGGGCAGTTCTATGCCGGCGCCGGGGTCGCCACCTGGATCGGGCTCAGCCTCGGCGGCTGGCCCCGACCGGTCGCGGTTGCGCTGGTACTGCTGGGCGGGGCGGGCGCGGGCCTTCTCTACGGGCTGGTGCCAGTGTGGCTCCGGCTTCGCTTCGGGGTCCTGGAAGTGATCAGCACCCTGCTCCTGAACTTCGTCGCCGAGGGAGTGATCTCGTATCTGGTGCAAGGTCCCCTCATGGAGCCCCGCCACATCTATCCGCAGAGCGCCCTGCTGCCACTGGCGGCGCGGCTTCCGCTGTGGACTGGAACCCGTCTCCACCTCGGCATGGCGCTGGCGCTCACGCTGGCCGTAGGGATCTGGGTGTTCGAGCGGCGCACCCGCCCCGGCTTCATGCTGTACGCGGCGGGGGTGAATCCGTCAGCCGCCTGGATCATGGGCCGCATCGATACCCGGAAGGTCTTCGCGCTGGCGCTGCTCGCTTCGGCTGGTCTCGCTGGCCTGGCCGGTGGGGCTGAGATCTCCGGCAGCACCTACGCGCTGTTCCAGAACCTGTCCCCCGGGTACGGTTTCACCGGCATCGCGGTGGCACTGCTGGCGCGGCTACATCCTCTGGGAATTGTGGCCAGCGGGCTGCTGTTCGCCGGCCTCGAGGCAGGAGCCGGCGCGATGCAACGGGACGCTGGAGTGCCGGCGGTCATCGTGTCGGTGGTCGAGGCGGCGATCATCCTGACGGTGCTGCTCGGTGATGCTGCCAGCCGGCGCCGGCTCAGTCCAGCCACGGGGATCTGAGTATGGAGACTGAGATCACGGCCTTCATGGCCTCGGCGGTGCGGGTGGCCACGCCCCTGCTGCTGGCGGCCCTGGGCGAGACTGTGGCGGAACGGGGCGGTGTCATCAATCTGGGCATCGAGGGCGCGATGCTGGCCGGGGCGCTCGGCGCGGCGATCGGTGCCTCGGCTGGCGGTCCCTGGGCTGGCGTGGCTGCGGCCGTGGTCGCTGGGTTGGTGGTGGGGGCGCTTTTCGCGCTCGTCGCCGTGGTGGCTGGGGCCGAGCAGATCATCGCGGGAACTGCCACGACTCTTGGCTGCATCGGCCTCACCGGGGTCATCTACCGGCACCACTACGGACCAGGCGGCGTGGGGCTCACGCTACCAACCTTTCCGGCAACGGCGATTCCAGGGTTTTCGGCCCTGCCGATTCTGGGCCCGTTGTTCCGTCAGAGCATCCTGACGTACGCGGCCTTTCTGCTGGCGCCGGCACTCTGGTGGTTGCTGTGGCGAACGCGCTGGGGGCTCCGGCTGCGGGCGGCCGGGGAGGCTGGACTGCAGGCGAGGACACGAGGGGTACCGGTCCGGCGGGTTCGAACGGAAGGCGTACTTCTGGGCGCGGCGCTGGCGGGACTTGCGGGCGCAAGCCTGGTCCTGGGACAGGTCGGCACGTTCGCCGAGCGGATGACCGCCGGGCGGGGGTTCATCGCCATCGCGATCGTCGCACTGGGTGGTTGGAATCCCCTGAGGGTACTCCCGGCCGCCCTGTTCTTCGGCGCCGCGCTGGCGCTGCAGTATGTACTGCAAGCCGCGGTGCCCGCGGTACCCTACCAGGTGGTGCTGATCCTGCCATACCTGTTGACACTGCTGGTGCTCACCACGGCGGCGGGTCGAGCCAAGGCCCCGGCGGACTTGGGCCGCCGCGCCGCCTCGGTAGAAGGGGACTAGGTCTTCGGCGGGCAGTCAGGGTGCCTACGAGGACTCCCGGCGGAGCTGCTCCCGCGCCGCGGCAATTCTCTCGCGGACCCGATCCCGGAGGCTGTCGAGATTCGCCAGGGTCATTCCCGCGGTCTCGATCGGTTCGAGAATCCGGACGTCGGCGCGGGAACGTCCGAACTTCCAGCCGTGCTTGGGAAGGGCCGTGCCGGTGCCGTAGAGGGCAAGCGGAAGGATCGGCACTC
>CALMOP010000261.1 GCA_937871775.1 uncultured Gemmatimonadota bacterium
GGTGCGCGATCTCGCGGCCCGGCTGACCATCTGGCGTCACCCCTACGCGGCCGCGGTGGCCGCCGGGGTCGGCATCGGGGAGCCCGACCTGTTCCGGATCGAGGCCGAGCTCAACCGCAGCTTCGCCGAGCGCGCCACCCTCGGTGCCCGCGACGGGACGATGGCACTTCGCCACCACGTCGCCGAGTTGATCGACGGGGACAACATCCTCACCGCCCTGCTGCTGGTCGGCACCGCTCCGGAGTGGCCCGTCGAACAGGCCTTCTGCCCCGGGGGCTGGCGCCTTACCCCCGAGCGTTTCGCGGCGGCGGCCCGGGCCCCCGACCGCCACCGCGCCAGCGTCATGCTCGCCCAGACCATCGGCGACCAGGCGCTGGCCCGGCGGATCCGCCGCTACGGGGCGACTCCGGCCCGGCTCGAGTCGGCCTTGAGGGAGGCGCAGCACGCGGCCCTCGCGGTCAAGGCCCGGCTCGATCCGCTCTCCGAAGCGCCGCTGCTCGAGTACCTGTATCGACTGCGGGGCCAGGCCGAGCGGATCACCATGGCCATCTGGGCCGCCGCCATGGATGCACCACCGGCCACCGCCGAACGGCTGCTCGGAGGCACCTCGTGAGCTACCAGGTTCGGCTCATCGCTTCGACAGCGACAGCGGCCGGCTTCCGGCTGGCGGGCCTGGCCCCGCTGGAGGTCGCGAACCCTCAGGAAGGGGAGCAGCGGCTGGGCGAGCTGCTGCAGGATCGGAGTACCGGTGTGATCCTGGTCGAAGACTCGATCCATCGGGCGCTGCCGGCCCCGCTCCGGCGCCAGCTCGCCGGCCGGGCACTGCCCATGATCGTGCCATTTCCCTCACCCCGCTGGTCGCGTCCAGCGGAGGACCGGGAAGCCTTCATCGTGGAGCTGCTGCAGCAGGCGATCGGCTACCGGGTGAGGCTGGGATGAGCACCGCGCGACTGACCCGGGTGTCGGGCGCCCTGGCCGAGGCGGAGCCACTGCCCCAGTGCGCGCTGTACGAGCTGGCGCGGGTGGGACAGCGCGGCCTGCTGGCCGAAGTCATTCGACTCCGCGGTCCGACCGCCACCCTCCAGATCTACGAGGAGACCGCCGGTCTCGTCCTGGGCGAGCCGGTGGCCCCGACCGGCGCGGCACTCACGGTGGGGCTCGGCCCCGGGTTGCTGGGCAGCATCCTCGATGGTGTGGGACGCCCGCTGGGCCGGCTGGCGGAGCAGAGTGGGGACTTCCTCGCACCCGGGGTCACCGCCGAGACCCTCGACCCAGAGAGCCGCTGGGCATTCACCCCCGCACTCGCGGCCGGAGCCCGGGTCTCGCCCGGCGACGTGCTGGGCAGCGTGGAGGAGCGGCCCGGCATCCGGCACTCGATTCTGGTTCCTCCCGGCATCTCGGGCGAGCTGGCCCGGCTCGACGCGGGAACCTTCTCGCTGGCGGACCCGGTGGCCACGCTCACGGATGGCCGGACCCTGGGGCTGGTCCAGCGCTGGCCGGTGCGGCGGCCACGACCGGTAGCGCGCCGGCTTCCCGACGACCGGCCTTTCGTCACCGGGCAACGGGTCTTCGACCTGCTGTTTCCCGCGGCCGAAGGGGGAAGCATCGTGGTCCCGGGCGGCTTCGGGACCGGGAAGACGGTCATCGAACAGTCCCTCGCCAAGTATGGCGATGCGGACATCGTGGTCTACGTCGGCTGTGGCGAACGGGGCAACGAGATGGCCGAGGTGCTGCACGAATTCCCGCGTCTCACCGATCCCGCCACCGGGCGGTCGCTCATGGACCGCACGGTGATGGTGGTCAACACCTCCAACATGCCGGTGGCGGCCCGGGAGGCGTCGATCTATCTGGGCATCACGATCGCCGAGTATTACCGCGACATGGGATACCGGGTGGCGCTGCTGGCGGACAGCCTCTCCCGCTGGGCCGAGGCCCTGCGCGAGATCAGCGCCCGGCTGGCAGAGATGCCGGGAGAGGAGGGATACCCCACCTACCTCGCCACCCGGCTGGGGCAGTTCTTCGAACGCGCGGGCCGGGTCACTGCCCTGGGCAGCCCTAGTCGCACCGGCGCGGTCACGGTGGTCGCCGCGGTGTCGCCACCCGGGGGCGATTTCTCGGAACCGGTGACCCAGGCCGCGCTCCGGATCAGCGGCGCGCTGTGGGCGCTCGACCCGGCCCTGGCCCATCAGCGCCAGTTCCCGGCGGTGGACTGGAGCATGAGTTATTCCCTCTATGCCAGACGGCTGGAGACCTGGTTCGAAAGCCAGGCCCACAGCGACTGGGGTGAGCTGCGTCGCGAGACCCTGGCACTGCTGCAACGGGGCCAGGAACTCAGAGACATCGCGGGGCTGGTCGGTCCCGAGGCGCTGCAGGGGACCGATCGCCTGCTGCTCGAAACCGCCAGGGTGATCCAGGAATTCGTACTGGGACAGAGCGCCTACGATTCCAACGACGCCCACTCGCCCGTGGCCAAGACCGCCCTGCTCGCCGGCCTGGCACTTCAGCTGCAGCGCCACGCCCAGGCACTTCTGGCCAGCGGGGTGGCCTTCGAACAGCTCGACCTCGGTCCGGTGCGGCGCGCCCTGGCCCTGGTTCGGAGTGCGCCGGTCGCGGCGGTCGAGGCCCGGGCCGCCGAGGCGGCGTTCTGCATTGCGGGGCTGTCCCGCGCGGCCGCGACATGACCCGTCTCACCCGCACCTATCACGGGGCCAGCGGCGCCACGGGCCCGCTGCTCTTCCTCAAGGACACCCGCCGAGTGGCACTGGGGGAATGGGTGGAAATCGCGCAGGCGGATCAGCCGCTCCGCCGCGGCCAGGTCATCGATGCCGGCGAGGACACCACCGTCATCCAGGTCCTGGACGAGACCCTGGGGCTGGCGCCCGCGCGGGCGGCAATCCGGCTGACCGGGAACGTCCCCACCGCGGTGGTGGGGCGGGAGCTGCTGGGGCGGTCGTTCAACGGAGTAGGCCAGCCGCTGGACGAACTCCCGCCGCCGATCGGCGAGGCGCTGCTCCCGGTTGCGGGGGCCCCGCTCAACCCGGCCCGCCGGCTGCGTCCCACGGACCGGATCGAGACCGGGGTCTCGGCCATCGACGGGCTCAACACCCTGGTGCGTGGACAGAAACTGCCGGTGTTCTCGGGACCGGGACTCCCCGGTCTCGAGCTGGCCGGTCGGATCGTGGAATGGTCCCGGGCGCCCGGGGCGCGGCCGTTCGCGGTGATCTTTGTCGGCATGGGGCTGACCGCGCGGGAGGCGGAGCACTTCCTGGACCGGTTCCAGCGCGCCGGGGCCATGGAGCGCAGCATCCTGTACCTCAACCAGGCCCGCGATCCGAGCATCGAACGGCTGCTCGCGCCACGGTTCGCACTGACCCAGGCGGAATACCTGGCCTTCGAGACCGGGCTGGACGTGCTGGTCGTGATGGCCGATCTGACCAGCTATTGCGAGACCCTGCGTGAAGTGGCTACCGCCCGCCAGGAGATCCCCGGGCGCCGGGGGTTTCCGGGATCCATGTACACCGATCTGGCCACCCTGCTCGAGCGGGCGGGCATCGTCGAGGGGCGGGCCGGTTCGGTGACCCAGATCCCGATCCTCACCATGCCGGACGACGACATCACCCACCCCATTCCCGACCTGACCGGCTACATCACCGAGGGGCAGCTGGTGCTGAGCCGTGAACTCCATCGCCGGGGCGTGGAGCCACCCATCGACGTGCTGCCCTCACTGTCCCGCCTGATGAATGCCGGCATCGGTCCCGGCCGCACGGTGCCGGAACACCGCGAGTGGGCCAATCAGCTCTACGCCAGCTACACCCAGGGCCGGGAAGCGCGGCTCATGGCCGCGATCGTGGGAGAGGCCGGGCTCAGCGAGCCGGACCGCCGCGCGCTGGCGCTGGCGGACCGGTTTGAAAAGGAGTTCATCGGTCAGCAGGAGCGCCGCGACCTCGGCCAGACCATCGCGATCGGCTGGGCCCTGCTGGAATCGCTGCCGCGGGACGATCTGCTGCGGTTGAGCGAGCCGACCTGGGATGCACGGCCATCCCGCCTGACGCAGGAGTCGCGCTGATGGCCGGCGGTCTCGCACCCACCCGGCAGAATCTCCTGGCAGTCCAGCGGCGGCTGGCCCGGGTGGCCCGGGGCACCGCCCTGCTGCGGCGGAAGCGGGAGGCGCTGGTGAGCGAACTGCTCCGGCTGGCGCGGCCCGCCGTGGTCGCGCGCGCCTCGATCGACGAGCTGGCAGAGCGGGCCTACCCGAAGCTGCTCGCCGCGCTGGCCCGCAACGGACATGACGGGCTTCGGGCCCTGGGCTGGCCCAGTCGGACACTTGAGGTGGACGTGCGCGCGACCCGGCTGTGGGGAGTACCCATCGCCGAGCTGCAGCAGCATCCCCCGGTGCGGCGGACCCTGGCCGCCCGTGGCACGCCTCCAGCAAGTGCCGGCCCGGCGGCCAGTGAGGCGGCCACCGCGTTCGAGGATCTCACCGACCTGCTGCTCGAGGCAGCCAACCGGGAGGCACTGCTGACCCGGCTGGGCGCGGCCCTCGCCCGCACCTCCCGCCAGGTCAACACCCTGGAACGTCGCCTCGCCCCCAGCCTGGCCGCGACCCGCACCTGGATCCGGCGTACGCTGGACCAACGCGAACGGGAGGAACACCTTCGATTACAGCGCCTGGTGGGGGGCGGGTAGGGCGGGGGATCGTAGGGACGACCCAACGGGTCGCCCCTCGATCTCGGTCACCTTGGTGCGGGAGTAGGGGCGACCCGTTGGGTCGCCCCTACGACCCTCGCCCCCTCGTCTCCGAGCCCCTAGCTTTCCGCCATGGCCCGTCCGGTTCCCGAACTCCTTGCCCCGGCCGGCACGCTCGACGCCGTCCGTGCCGCGCTCGCCAATGGCGCGAACGCCGTGTATCTCGGCGCCGAGCGGTTCAATGCCCGTGACGAAGGGGCCCAGCTCACCCTGCAGGAACTCGGCGTCGCCTGCCGCCTGGCCCACGCCCGCGGGGCCCGGATCTATCTCACCTTCAACGTCCTGCTCAAGCCCGCCGAACTGCGCGACGCGCTCGAGCACCTGGGCGAATGCGTCGACGCCGGCATCGATGCCGCCATCGTCCAGGACCTCGGGGTGCTCCGGCTGATCCGACGGCTGTACCCCGCGCTGGAGCTGCACGGCTCCACCCAGATGACGATCCACGATCAGACCGGCGCGCGGGTGCTGGCTGCCCTGGGAGTGACCCGGGTGGTGCTGGCCCGGGAGAATACCCTCGACGACATCCGCGCCATCCGGGAGGCCGTCCCCGGCCTCGGGCTCGAGAGTTTCGTGCACGGCGCGCTGTGCATCGCCTACTCGGGCCAGTGCTTCATGTCGGGGATGATCTCGGAGCGCAGCGCCAACCGCGGGTCCTGCGCCCAGTCGTGCCGCAAGGACTACCTGCTCACCGACGCCTGGACCGGAGCCGAGCTGGACCGCGGCTACCTCATCTCGGCCCGCGACCTCGGCGCCTGGGAGCATCTGGCCGGCATCGCCGACGCCGGCATTGGCTGCCTCAAGATCGAGGGCCGCAAGAAGAAGCCGGAATATGTGGCCACCGTCACTCGCGGCTACCGCGACTTCCTCGATCGGCTGGCCACCGGGCGGTGGCAGCCGCCGGCCCCGGCCGAGCTGCAGCCGCTGGTGCAGATCTTTTCGCGCGGTTTCACCGGCGGCATGTACGGCGGCCGGGCCGGCCGCGACTACGTCACCCGCGATCAGCCCGACAACCGGGGCGCCGTGCTGGGCCACGTGGTCAGCGTCGCGGGCCACAAGCTCACCCTGGCGGTGAATCACCCGATCGCGGCCGGCGACGGTCTCGGCTTCGAGCATCCGCTCGGGGCCTGGAAGGGAAACGGCGGCTTCACCGTGGCCCGGGTACGGGAGGCGGGCCGCCGCGAGGGGGTGCACCTGCAGGTGGTGCTGCCGCCGCTGGGGGCCGGCTTCGACACCCCGGTGGAGCCCGGCTGGATCGTGGTGCGCTCCTCCCAGGCCTCTCTGCTCGAGGAGGCCCGGGCCAGCTACGCCGAGGTCAGAGACCCCGAACCGCCGCGACTACCGGTCTCGGTGAGGCTGACGGGACAGGCGGGGACCAGACTGGTCACCGAGTGGTCCGGTGCCGGAGCCCCGGTGCGGGTGGAGAGCGCGGTGCCGCTGGCACCCGCCACCCGGCACGGCCTGAGCCGGACCAGGCTGCGGGAGCAGTTGGGCCGGCTGGGCGGCACGCCATTCGTGCTGGCTGAGATCGACCGCACCGGACTGGGCGACGGACTGTTCCTGCCGGTGAGCGTGCTCAACGATCTCCGTCAGGGGGCCGTCGTCCAGCTCACCCGGCAGCACCTCGAGAACGAACACCAGCGCCATCAGGTGCGACAGCGGCAGGTCGAGGCTGCCGTGCTCCAGCCGGAGCCGGCCTTCCCCGGCATTCCCGCCACCGCGGCCCCGGCGCTGATCGCCGAGGTGTGGCAGCTCGAGGATGCCCGGGTGGCGGCCGACGCGGGGGCCACCGAGATCTCCCTCGACCTGTTCCTGCGGCACCCCACGCCCCCGGTGACCCGGGTAAAGGCGCTGTGGGCCGAGTTGGCCGGACGGGGAATCACTCTGCGGCTCCGCACCCCGACCATTGTCCGGCCGGGGGAGCGAAAGGTCGTCGACAAGTGGCTGGCGCTGGGAACCCCGGTGGTCAGCGGCCACCTGGGTCTGGTCGCGGAACTGGCCGCGGACGGCCGGGACGTGGTGGCGGACTACGCCGTCAACTGTTTCAATCAGTGCACCGCGGCGGAGCTGTTCCGGCTGGGCGCCCGCTGGATCGTGCCTTCCATAGAACTGACCACGGAAGAGCTGATCCAGACCAGCGCCCCCTGGAGCGGGGACGGCTTCGAGCTGTTCGCCTACGGCCGTCCTGAAGGCATGACCATCGAACACTGCGCCCTGTCCGCGGCCTTCGACCGCGAGCCCACCACCTGCCGTGACCTGTGCGTCCAGATGCACAGCCACGTGGAGCTGACCGACCCCGCCGGGTACGTCTTCCCGCTGGCGACCGACTCGGCCTGTCGCAACCGCCTGCTGCATTCCCGCCCGGTCGACGCCACCGAGTTCCTGCCGCGCCTGTGGCGGGCCGGGTTCAGGCGATTCCGCCTGGTGTTCAACGTCCCCGACGACCCGGTCGCCGAAGTCACCGCCTGCTATCGGGCCGGGCTCGATGCCCTGGCCAGCGGCGGTGCACCCGACCGCCAGGCCATCCGCGCAGTCACCGGCCGGGAGTACACCCGCGGGCACTTCGCCCGGGCGGTGTAGCTGCTCATGGGCGCGACCCCGATTCCCGTCGCGGTGCGGCCTGCTGCCGCCGGGCCTTTCGGCACCAGCGTGGCGGACCCGCGGCTCGATGACCTGAATCACTGGCCGGTGACCCCCCGGGACCGGCATAGTGTACTCGACCGCCGTCGGTCCCAGTCGCCCTCAGCCGGTTGAGGCCTTCGATGCGCACCGCGCTGCTGCTTCCCGCCTGGCTGCTCGCCGCCCCACTGCTGGGGCAGGGCCAGCCTGCCCTGACCCTCGGGCACCGGGAGCTGTTGTCTTCCAGGCTGCTGAACGAGGAGCGGACCCTCCTCATCTACGTGCCTCATCCCTACGACGTGAAACCGGGCTCCTATCCCGCCCTCTATCTCCTCGATGGGGAGAGCCACTTCCTCCACGTCGCGGGCATCGTGGCATTCATGGTGGGTCAAGGCCTGATGCCGCCGGTGATGCTGGTGGGGGTGGTCAACACCGACCGCAGCCGCGATCTCACACCAACCACCACCGCGGACACGGCGGAGTTTCCCACCGCGGGCGGGGCCCAGAAGTTCCTCGGCTTTTTCCGCGAAGAGCTGCTGCCGTGGGTCGAGGAACGCTACCACCCGGCGCCGTTCCGGGTTCTGATCGGGCACTCCTTCGGCGGCCTGTTCGCCCTGGAGGCGCTGGAGACCAGTCCCGACCTGTTTCAGGGATACGTCGTCATCAGCCCCAGCCTGTGGTGGAATCGGATGGCGCCGGTGAGCCGGGCCCGGGCTGCCCTGGCCACTCATCCCGACCTGAAGGCCTGGGTGTACCTGACCACCGGCAACGAGGGTGGCCGGATGCTCGCGGGGGCCGAGGTCGTCGCCGACGCCTTTAACGACGCGGGATTGCCGGGGCTGCGCTGGCGGTTCCGGCCGCTTCCGGAGGAGAGCCACGGCTCCATCCCCCATCGGGCCATCTACGATGCCCTGGAGTTCATCTTCACCCCGTATCAGCGGAGCCTGGATGCCCAGCATGCGGACTTCGCCGCCGGACTGGCGGGCCTGGACCGGCGCTCGCAGGAGCTGTCCGAGATCTACGGCTATCCCATTCCGACCACCGAAGAGGCCCTCGACGAATTGGGGGAGGCCCAGCTCTCGCTCGGCCGCGCCGAGCAGGCGCTGGTGACGTTGCGCGAGAATGTGCGCCGCTTCCCCGGCTCGGCGCGGGCCTCCAACCGGCTGGGTGACGCCTGCGTGGCCACCGGCAAGCTGGCAGAGGCCGCGGCCCGGTATCGGAATGCGCTGCAACTGGACGCGGGAAGCGCCCATCCCCTGCCGTTCGTGCACCACAAGCTCGAGGAAGTGGAGCGGCGGCTGGCGGCGGAGTAAGCGTGGTGCGTGGTGGGTGATGCGTGGTGCGTGATGCGTGATGCGTCAGGCGACAGGCGTCGGGCGTCGGGCGTCGGGCGTCAGGCGTAAGCACGCATCACGCATCACGCACCACGCACAACAACCAACGCCTGAAACCCTCGACTCATGCCCCAAGCCTCCGAATTCGCCATCCGCCTGGCACTGCCGACCGACGCCGCGGTCATCGCCCACCAGCGCGCCTGCATGTTTCGGGAAATACACCAGTTGTCCGCAGGCGCGTTCATCCAGCTCCTCGACCGGTCCAGAGTCGCGCTTGAACCCATGCTGCAATCCGGGGAGTATGTCGGCTGGCTCGCCACACCTCCCGAGGATCCCCAGCGGGTGGTTGCTGGGGCGGGCTGCCAGCGACGCCAGGTCCTGCCCCATCTGAAGACGGCCGATGTCGTCGCCGAGGGCCGCCATGCCATCGTGCTGAATGTGTACACCGAGCCCGAGTGGCGCCGCCGCGGGCTCGGGGAGCGGCTGATGCAGGAGGTGCTGGCGTGGGCCCGGCGGGAACGGCTGGATCGGCTGGTGCTGCACGCCTCCACTGCCGGGCGCTCGCTGTACCAGCGGCTCGGCTTCGTGGCCAGCAACGAGATGCGCTACCCGGGGTCCTTCGACTAGATCTTGTCAGCCGCCCCGGCATCCCGTACATCTCGACGCGAGGTACTGGTAACCAGGGACCAGGCACCGAGTATGAGCGTATTTCAGGGCGCGGCGATCTCGGCTATGGCATGACCCGCCGTCCTGGCGTGTGGTTCCCGGACTGCGCCGCGCAGCAGATCACAGGCGGGGCGTTAGCCAGCGCTCTGGCGCGACTCCATCGTTCAACCACGCTTGCGGGAGCCTGGCCATGACACGTATGCCGTCCCCCCGCATCGGCGCCATCCAGGTACCGCACGCCGGCCGGGACGGCCGAGCCAACGACGGCGGGTTCATCACCCTCCGCGTGGCTCCCGCTACGCTGGCCGAGGCGCCACAGGTTGTCGATGTTATCGCCGCGGCCTTTCTCAACGACCCCACCTGGTCCTGGGCCTTTCCCGACCCCAGCGCACGGCGGCGCTGGTGGCAGAGCTGCACTCAGGGCGCGCTTCGGCACCCATGGGTCCTTCGCACCGGCGGCTTCGAGACCGTGTCGGTGTGGATACCTCCGGACGGCACCGAATTCTCCCCCGAGGAGGAAGCGCGGCTGCCGGACTTGCTGACAGAGCTCGTTGGCCAGCGGGCCCTCGAGGTGACTGAGCTCCTCCAGCGCTTCGGGGATGCCCACCCGCGCCACACCCCCCACTATTACCTCAGCCTCCTCGCCACGGCCGATGAGCACCGCGGGCGGGGACTGGGCATGGCGCTGCTCCGTGAGAATCTGGCGCGCATCGATCTGGAGGGCATACCGGCCTATCTCGAATCCAGTAACCCCCAGAACAACCCTCGCTATGAATCGCTCGGATTCGTCCCGATCACCTCCTTCCGCGCCCCTGGTGACGGCCCCGTGGTGACCGGCATGTGGCGACAGGGTCCGCACCCGGCACCGTGAACAGAAAGTGCCCAGTGCCCAGTACCTACACTTCGGCTGGGCCCTGGGCCCTAACTGATTTCCCACCCCCACTCAAATACTCATGCAAACCAAACCCCTCGGCATCGGCTCATCGGCAGCGGGTTCAACGCCCGGTTCCACATGCAGAGTTTCCGGGGCGTCCGCGATTGTGAGGTCCGGGGCGTGTGGAGTCCCCACCGCAAGCACGCCGAGTCGGCGGCGGCGCTGGCCCGGGGACTGGACCTGGGTGACTGTCGACCCTACCGCTCCATTGGCGAGATGGTGATCGACCCGCGGATCGACGCGCTCTGGCTCTCGGGCCCCAACCAGGCCCGGGTCGAGAATGTGGAGGAGCTTACCGACCCGATCATGCGGGGACACGGGGAGCTGCTGGGGGTGGCCTGCGAGAAGCCGCTGGCGCGCAACGTCGCCGAGGCCAGGCTGGTGGCCGAACTGGTGAAGCGGGCCGGACTGCGGCACGGCTACCTCGAGAATCAGCTGTTCGCGCCCCAACCGAGGCGGGGCGGGCCCTGCTCTGGGCTCGCGGCGCGGCCCTGACCGGACGGCCCTACCTGGCACGGGCGGCGGAGGAGCACAGCGGGCCCCACATGCCATGGTTCTGGCGCGGGACCCTGCAGGGCGGCGGGGTGCTCAACGACATGATGTGCCACTCGGCCCTGGTGGTCCGCCACCTGCTCACCCGCCCGGGCGAGCCGCTCAGCACCGTCAAGCCGGTGAAGGTCACCGGCCACATCGCCAGCCTCAAGTGGACCCGGCCGGCGTATGTGCGCCGCCTCAAGGCCACCATGGGCAAGGAGGTCGACTACGCCCGGCAGCCTGCGGAGGACTTCGCCAGTCTCACCGTGGAGTTCCAGACCAGCGACGGCCACACTGTGCTCGGCGAGGCCACCACCAGCTGGAGCTTCGTGGGCCCCGGGCTCCGGCTCTCCGCCGAGTTGCTCGGCCCCGAGTACTCGATGAGCTGGAATACCCTGGACAGCGGGCTGAAGCTGTTCTTCAGCCGGGCCGTGAAGGGCAAGGCCGGCGAAGACCTGGTCGAGAAGCAGAACGCCGAGACCGGGCTGATGCCGGTGGTGGCAAACGAGGCCGCGGCCTACGGGTACGAGGCGGAGAACCGACACTTCGTCCGGGTCTTCCAGGGCAAGGAGGACCCCCTGCTCACCTGGGACGATGGCATCGAGGTAGTCCGCCTGTTGATGACCGCATACCACAGTGCGGAGGCAGGAAAAACGCTCAGATTTCCTCCTCCGGGACTGGACCGTTTCGTCCCCCGGGTCGCCAGGGGCAGCTGGCGCCCCTGACCCCGCCGGGCCGGCATCCGGTTTGCCAACTCCTTCAGACAACAAGTGTTCCAGCCGTAGTGACCCCCCTCGGCCGTGGCAAAATGCCCGGCGGAGGGGAGTTCCGCCGTCGTCACAATGCCCACCGGTGGCCGCCGAGGCCGGGGATTCATGGAAGAGGCGAACTCGAAGCTGGAGCAGGTGGAGGTGGCCCGTCCCCGCGCTGTGGGGACCGTCACACTGATCACCGCGCTCTACTGCCTGCTGTATGTGGTGTGGG
>CALMOP010000262.1 GCA_937871775.1 uncultured Gemmatimonadota bacterium
CTGACTTCTCGGTGGGTGCCGAATCACAACGCGGCACCTGCGGCATGTGCCACAACCCTCACAGCCAGATCAACAAGGGAGAGACCCGGAAGTCGTGCACCGACGCGGCCTGCCACGGGGACTGGCGCAAGAATCCGTTCCACACCGGCGCCGCCCATCGCGGCAGGGCCCAGCAATGCACCCTGTGTCACCTGCCCCACGCGGCCCGGGTGGATGCCAGCGACTGCGCCGGCTGCCATGAGGCGGTGCGTCGCCGGAATCCCGGCGGGGAATTCCGACCGCCGCTGCCGTTCGACACGCTCAAGGCGCTGCACTCGTTCGTCCCGGAACCGCCCGCCGCGGCTCCCGAGCGGCCCAACAAGGTGAAGGGCGATGCGCCGCCCGCAGAGGGCCCGCCTGCCCCTCGGGTCCGCGACATTCCCGCCTTCTCTGGCGATTCCTTCCCCCATCCTCGGCACCGGAGCCTCGCCTGCCTGACCTGCCACCTCAGCCGGTCGGGAGCCAAGCTCACCTTCGAGCCGCCGCGGGGCTGCCAGATCTGCCACCACCAGAATCCGGCCCAGGCGGAATGTCAGAAATGCCACGAGCAGGGGAGCCTCCCCGAGGTCATCGGGGTTCAGGTCAGTGTCACCGCGGCGGGCAAGCCGCCGCGCGACCGGGCGGTGGCCTTCCGGCATGAGGTGCACGGCAAGCTCCGCTGCACCGACTGTCACGGGGAATCGGTGACCCTGGCGCCGGTGGACTCTGCCGTCACGTGTCAGGGGTGCCACGACCAGCACCATGCCGAGGGACGCAGCTGCGCCACCTGCCATCGAGTTGCCTCGATCACCCAGGCCCACGCCCGTCCGGCTCGCATCCACGTGGCCTGCGACGCCTGCCATGCCACGGTGGCCATCGCCGCCCTGACACCGACCCGGACCTTCTGCCTCGCCTGTCACGGCCCCAACCAGGACCACTATGAGGGGCGGGAGTGCGTGACCTGCCACCTCCAGGCCCACCCCGACCAGTACCGGGGGCGGCTCCTGAAATCGGGGAAGTCCGGGTGAGGCCGGCCATTCCGCTGGCCCTCGGGGCCCTGATCCTCGTTCCCGTGGCGGGGCAGGCCCAGGACTACCTGGTTCGCCTCGATTCCAGGGTTCAGGCCGCCGCCTACCGGGGGATCCAGAAGGACAGCATCCCCGTGGGCCAGGTCGTCACGAACCCGGACGGCGGACTGGAAACCCCCGATGGCTTCGCGGTCACCTGCAACCCCGGACAGAGCGTGTGTGACTTCTTCCGTGCCGGCCCGATCCGGCGCGGCGGGCCGTTCGTCACCAGCGCCGACGTCACCGCCTGGGGCTTCGGCCTCCGCGGCGTCAGTCTCCATGCCAACGCTCGGGTCGGGGTGGACCTCGACAATGCGGACGTCTGGCCGGGCACCGACCCGGCCGTTCAACTGCTGGAGGGATACGCCCAATACGCCTCGGAGCGGCTCACCGGGCGCCTCGGGCGCCAGATCGAGCGGGGACGGCTGGGATACTCCGGCTACGATGGCGGCCGCCTGCAGTATCGCTTCTCGAAACTGGGGCTGGCGGCGATCGGCTATGGCGGCCTGGGGCTGGCCCGCGCGACGGCCCTTCCGGTCACCAGCGGCGCGCTCAACCCTCTGGACGACTTTCAGCCCGTGAAGCGCCAATGGCTGGCGGGTGCCGCCCTGGAATGGCAGAGCGGACTCGGAGACGGCCGGTTGGAGTACCAACGCGAGGTGGATCGGGACCCCAGAAACCTCGTTTCCGAGCGGCTGGCCCTGTCAGGGACTCTGCGCCCGGTCAGGGGCTGGAGTCTGACCGGCGGAGCGGATTACGACCTGGCCCGAGGCTTTTGGGGCAGCGCCGACCTCACGCTCCGACACACCGAGACCCGCCTCGGCGGTTCGGCCGGGGTTCGCCGGTACCGGCCGTACTTCGATCTCTGGACTCTCTGGGGGGTGTTCAGCCCGGTGCCATACACGGCCGTGAACGGCTCCCTCTGGCTATCGCCGCTCCGAGGGGTGACGCTGCGGGGCGGCGCGGAACGCTATCACTACGCACCGGCCGAGGCCGAGACACCCCTGCTCACCGAGGAAACCAGGGGGTGGCGCTGGAACGCCGGCGTCACCTATAGCCCGAGATCCACGGTCAGTCTCGACGCGGGCTATCAGGTCGAGTACGGGCCGGGGGCCTCCTCCCAGGGAATAGACGGGAGCGTGAGCCTGCGTCCGGCTGCCCGACTGACCCTCACCGCCGATGCGGGCCACCTGGTGCGTCCACTCGAGTTCCGGGTCGAGGACCCGGCGCTGACCTGGTACGGCCTCTCCGTCGATCTCCGGGCAACCGAGCGACTGCGACTCGGCCTGGGAGCGACCCGATACGACGAGAATCGCCGCCGGCCCGATGCCTCCGCCCTTGACTGGTCCCAGACCCGGGTCCGCGCCGGTCTTTCCTGGCTGTTCGGTTCGAACGTCGACCGCCTGCCGTTGCCGCCGGCGGTCCGTCGGGAGGGACGGCGGTGAGGACCCCAGGCCTGTCCTTCCAGCTCGGCCTGCTGATCCTGCTGGGTGGCGCCGGCAGCGTCGTCCGACGCCAGGCACCGGATCACTTCGATCACGAGAAGCACTCCAGGGTCTTCCCGGAATGCCAGAGCTGCCACGCAGGCATCACCGAGGCGGGGCGTTCGATCTACCCCGCGCCGGAGGCCTGCGCCAATTGCCATGATGGGGTGGTGGAGAAGAAGGTGGAGTGGACCGCACCGCCGGCCCGTCCCTCCAACTTCCGGTTTACCCACCCGGAACACCTTCGGAAGTCGGGCGAGAAACTCGGGGCGGATTCCGCTGTGACCTGCAGCCAGTGTCACACCCCCTCAGGGGGGGCGTGGTTGACGGTGCGCCGCACCATTCAGCCCCAGTGCTTCAATTGTCATGGACTCAAGGTGGCGCACTTCGCCGCCCCGGACACCGCCTGCGGCATCTGTCACCTCACGCTGGCGGAAGCGACCAGCCTGCCGGAGTCCCGCATCGCGAAGTTCGAGAAGCCGGCGTCCCATGACGACCCGGGGTTCCTCAGCTCCAGGGGCCACGGCAAGTTGACCGAGCCCGGCGGCCGCAGTTGCGCCGTGTGTCACGCGCGCGAGTTCTGCACCCAGTGCCACGTCAATGCCCCCGAGGTCAAGGCGATCCAGGCCCTCGCCTCCGACCCCCGCTCGCTGGCCCTCAAGGCTGAACTCAAGGCCCCGTCCTCCCACCAGGAGTCACGCTGGCTAACGCGCCATGGGGGCCGGGCCAACCGGCGGTCGGCGGACTGCGCCTTCTGCCACACCCAGGAAAGCTGCATCGCCTGCCATCGCACTCGGCCGGTGGTGGTCCTGTCGCTCCCGGCGGCAGGCCCAGGTCGGGCAGTCGGCGCCCGGATCGAGCGAAAGAAACCAGGCTACCATTCGCCGGACTTCGCCGACCGGCATGCACCCCTCGCGAGCTCGTCTCCCGGCACCTGCACCGCCTGCCACGCGCGGGCCGAGTGCCTGGAATGCCATCGTCCCAACCCTGGCGCAGCTGGGAGCTACCACCCGGCGGGATTCCTGGTCCGGCATCCCGCTGCGGCCTTCAACCGCCAGACCGACTGCGCCGGATGCCACGACCAAGCCAGTTTCTGCGTCACCTGTCACCAGCAGGCGGGTCTGGTCGCGACCGGCAGGCTGCAACCGGGGTATCACGACGCCAATGGCGCCTTCATCCTCAACCACGGAGTCGCGGCGCGGCAGAATATCGAGACCTGTGTCGCCTGCCATGGGGAGCGGGACTGCCTGACCTGCCACTCGGCCCAATCAGGACGGCACTTCAATCCGCATGGCCCGGGATTCGACCCGGAGCGGTTGAAGCGCCGCAACCCGCAGACCTGCGCGGCCTGTCACGGCCGCAACATTCCCGGGGGATGAGAGCGGGCGGTCGGTAGAGCGGGACGGCGGGAGGACGGGAGCTATAGCGGGGTAGGGCGGGAGCTATAGCTCCCGCCCTACCCCGCCGCGGTTACCGCCATACCACCGTTACCCCCGCTACCGCCGTACCGCCGTACCGCCGTACCGCCGTACCGCCGTACCGCCGTACCTCCGTTACCGCCGTTACCGCCGTTACCGCCGTTACCGCCGTACCGCCCGCCTACACTCGCTTCCCCGTCTCATCGTACTTCGCCTCGTAGCGTGAGCCACACTTGGCCAGCAGCGTGGTGGCCCGGAATACCCCATCCTTGCCCAGCCGGCCCTCCACCACCACTTCGATGTCCTTCTGGTCGGTAAAGGTGTCCGGCGCAAGGCCGCGGTAGCTGACCGGGTAGTTCTGAACCCCGTCGGTCACCACGAAATCGATCGTCTGGCTGGCGGCATCCCGCTTCACCGAACCGGGGACGACCTTGGCCTCCATCTTGAGCCCGGTGTCATACAGGCTCGGGTCCCGCTGCACTCGCTGGGCCAGTTCCGACGGCTTGAAGGAATACTGGCCGAACTGCTTGACCCCCTGGGCCATGAGGATGCCCACGGCGCCAACGATGATCCCGGCGCCCAGGAGGAACTTGTGACTGGCTTTCATGATGGGACTCCGTAAGTGAACCGGACTCTCAAGATACACCCGCGGCCACTGCTTCGGCGGCCGCGGCCCGGGCCGCTCCGCTCATGTCGACCCGACCGAGTTGCACCCCAATCTTCTTCAGGAAGGCGTTGGGCGGAGTTCCCCCGGCAAACACCCAGACCCAGTCGTTGGGAATCTCCTTGACCTGACCCGACACCTCCATGATGACCGACTTCTCCTTGATCTCCTTGGGCCCCGAATTGAACATCAGGGTCAGCTTGCCGGAATTCGCGCACTCCTGGACTCGCTGGGTGTTGCGTTCCTTGAGCCGGCTGAACGAGTCCTTGCGGTAGGAGAGAATGACCTTGTTGCCCTTCTGGTAGGCCAGGCCCATGGCGGCCTCGACCGCGCTGTCGCCGCCCCCCACCACCAGGATGTTGGCATCGACGTAGTGGTCGGCCTCGATCAGGCTGTACATGACCTTGGGCTGATCCTCGCCGGGGATGTCCAGCTTGCGCGGGCTTCCCCGCGCCCCGATGGCCAGGACCACGCTGAGCGCCCGGTGCGGGCCCTTGGTGGTGGTGATCGTGAAGGAGCCGTCCGGCTCCAGCTGGACGTGTTCCACCTTTTCCTGGGTGTTGACCTTGAGACCGGCCTTCTTCGAGGCCTTCTGCCAGAACTCCATCAGTTCTTCCTTGGTGAGTTCCAGCTTCTTGAACTTGCCGTGGGTCGGGAATTGGACCGGACTGGTCATGACCAGCTTCTGGCGGGGATACTTGGCCACGGTGCCGCCGAATTCCTCCGACTCGAGCGTCACGTAGGACAGGCCCTTCTCGATGGCCCGGAGCGAGGCCGAGAGTCCGGCCGGCCCGGAGCCCACGATGGCCACATCCGCTACACCGCTGAGGCCCGGCTTCCGGAGCGCCGGCATCCGGTCTACGATGATGTCGACGCAGTCCCGGCCCTGATTGATCGCGTTCTTGATCAGGGCCAGGCCGCCCAGCTCCCCCACGATGAACATGTTGGCGACGCTGGTCTCGAATTCTTTCGAGAGGGCCGGCATGTCCGCGCTCATGCTGGCGGCCGCCATCACGATCTCGATGGCCCCTACCGGACAGACATCGGCGCACAGGCTGTGGCCGATGCACTTGTGCCCGTTCACGATCGCAGCCTTGCCGGCGATCACCGCCAGCACATCGCCTTCGGGACACACGGTGACACAGGCGCCGCAACCGATGCACCAGGTCAGGTCGATCTTGGGGTGCTGCGCCTTGGGACCGCTCGAATGCAGCTTACCCCGCTCGGTCGCCTCCTCGGCTTCGCGATCCAGCTTGGCATGGTGCCGCAGATGGGTGGCGAGGGAGAGCACCAGGACCAGTCCGAACGCCACGTATATTAGGCTATCCATGATCTGACCATTACCGATCCGAAGGCCGTTTCGTTGCATGTGGAATACAGCATCCCGGCGGACGAACCCGGTGACCTGGATCACCAGGGCCCTCCGACAGGGGTATCTAGAATGGACTTGCCGGTAATATCTTCACCATTCGGCCAATCCTCTCAGTGATCTAGCTCGCACAGTTTGTGCCGTAACCTCATGGCTCAACTCGGGATAAACATGGCGATTCCTAGGCAGCCCAATCCGAACCCCGCGCGGCCCAGTCCGGCGGTCCCCCCGAAACCGGGGGCACCCCGGTCTGGCCCAGCCAAGCCGCTCCCGAAGGTAGTGGTTCTGGGGGGCTCGGGTTCCGCGCCCCCATCGGCCAGGCCCTCCGGGGGGGCGGCCGCCCCCCCCGAGGACATCCCGATCAGCAAGCGGGCCGGCTCGGAACTGGGGTGGGTCTTCGGGGTCATCGGGGTCATGCTGCTGGGGTCCGCCCTGGCCGCCAGCTACTACCTCGCCCCGGTTGCCGAAAAAGTCCGCAGCCCGCTCCACCCCTGGCTCAGGCCTTCCGGCTATGTCGGGCAAACTGCGGGGATCCTTGCGGTTCTCATTTTCATCTTCCTCTGGCTGTACCCGCTCCGCAAGAAGTTCCGCTGGCTCGAGTGGACGGGGGTGATGTCGAAGTGGCTCGACGTCCACGTCTCCCTGGCGCTGATCATCCCGTTCCTCGGCGCCATCCACGCCGCCTGGAGGTTCGAGGGGCTGATCGGGCTCGGGTACTGGTCGATGATCGTGGTCTGCCTGAGCGGCGTCGTGGGCCGTTACCTCTACGTCCACATCCCCCGCGGCGCTTCCGGCCTGGAGCTCACCGCCGAGGAGATTTCCGCCGAGCGGCGCGACCTGATCGCGGCGGTGGCCGCCAACTCGGGACTCCCGGTGGCCCAGGTCGAAGCAGTGCTCCGCGCAGATCCGGTGCCCATTGAAGGCGCCGGGATCCTCAAGACGCTGGCCCTGATGGTCCAGGACGACCTGGTCCGGCGGCGCGCTGCCCGGGCGCTTCGCCGGCTGGTAAGGCAGAAGGGTGGCAGGAAGCTGAGCCACTCGGCGGTGACCGAGGTGGTCCGGCTGGCCAGCCGGGAGATGGCGCTGACCCAGCAGGCCCGCATGCTGGCGGCCACCCAGCGGGTGTTTCGCTTCTGGCACGTGGCCCACCGGCCCTTCGCCATGGCGGCACTGGTGGCGGTCCTGGTCCACGTCGGGGTGGTAGTCTCGCTCGGGATGACCTGGTTCTGGTGATGCCGGGGCCTCGCTTCGGGCTGGCTCGGCTGCTGCCGCTGGTCGTGCTGGCCCTCCTGGGAGTGGTACCCGGGCTGGGGGCGCAGGTTTCGCCGGGCCCGCTGGCCAAGGCCCACCACGACCTCGACGGCACCCTGCAGTGCACCAAGTGTCACGGCAGTGGCAAGGACGCCATGCCGGGAAAGTGCGCGGCGTGCCACAAGGACATTGGCTGGCTGCAGGAGCGGGGCCGGGGCCTTCACGGGCAGCAAGAAACCAAGGCCAAGACCTGCGCCAGTTGTCACCCTGATCACGCCGGGCAGGAATTCGACCTGATCAGGTGGCCCGACGGCAGCGCCCAGAAGTTCGATCACAAGCGGGCCGGCTGGACACTCAAGCAGAGTCACGACACCGTCAAGTGCGAGACCTGCCACGCTCCCAAGTTCCAGCACTCCCCCGCCGCGCGCCTCACCGCCCGCAAGCTGCCGGGGGGCTACGCCGGCCTGGACACCGAGTGCCAGTCCTGCCACGAGGACGTGCACCGCGGCGCCCTCGGAGATGACTGCACCAAGTGTCACGATTCCGGCAAGTTCACCAAGACCCCGGGGTTCGATCACGACACCACGGCCTATCCGCTGACCAACAAGCACCGTGAGGTCAAGTGCGACAAGTGCCATCTGGACCCCCGGCTGAACCCCAAGAAGGATCCGGGCGGTCACCTGGTCCCGGTGTACAAGCCGGTCTCGTTCGAAACCTGCGCGGCCTGCCACGAGGATCACCACAAGGGAAGCCTGGGCCCGAAGTGCGCCAGCTGTCACAACACCCGGAGCTTCAAGATCATCGACAAGGACAACTTCGACCACGACCGCACCAAGTACCCGCTCAAGGGCAAGCACGCTTCGGTCAAGTGCTCCGACTGCCACAAGGACTTCGCCACCCCGCTGCTCAAGAAGCCGAAGTTCGAGACCTGCGGCGACTGCCACAAAGACCCGCACAACAAGACCGCCACCCTGGCCGGCAAGGTGGTGGATTGTGAGAAATGTCACAACGTCCTGGGCTTCTCCCCGTCGATCATGACAGTGCTGCAGCACCGGGACACCAAGTACCCGCTGGAGGGCAAGCACACCGAGGTGAAGTGTGCGCTGTGTCACACCAAGGACGACTCGAAATCGGGTGCAACAAAATGGGGTATTGCAAAGGTCGTGATTAGACCCTTATTCTCCAAGTGCACCGATTGCCATAAGGACGAACACGGCGGACAGCTCGCCAAACGGCCCAACAAGGGCGAGTGTGGGGACTGTCACCGCGTTCAAGGATGGAAGCCGAGCACGTTTGGAGTGACCGAACATGCGAGGCTCAAGCTGGCCCTCGATGGGCGCCATGCCGACATCGAGTGCGGGGACTGTCACAGGGGCGATCGGAAACTGCTGCCACCGCTGCCCAAGACGGTCACCCTGGGCAAGGCGAACGTCCTGATCGAGGTGAAGGAAGTGGAGTGCACGGCCTGCCACCTGGACCCCCACAAGGGGCGGTTCGCGGCAGGCGGGGAGCGGGCCAAGGCGGAGGGCTGCATTCTCTGCCACAACGCGAAGGGGTTCCGGCCCGCGAGCGCTGGCGTGGCGGTACACGCGGAGTTCCGCTTCCCGCTGGAGGGCGGACATCGGGCGGTGGCCTGTCAGAGCTGCCACACCGAGATGAAGGCGCCCCGGCCGCCGAAGCCGCGGTCGACCCTGGTGCTGAGCGGGACCAGCTTCCCCTCCCTGAAGTTCGAGGAGAAGCAGCAGTGCGACGATTGCCACAAGACACCCCATGGGGAGCAGTTCACGGGGCGCAAGGGCGGTGAGAAGTGCGATGTCTGCCACGGGGCCGACGATTTCAAGCCGGCTGCGCGGTTCGATCACAACAAGGACGCCTCGTTCTCGCTCAAGGGAGCGCACGAGAAGGTGGCGTGCAGCGAGTGCCACCCGATCGACCCCGCCAGTGGGGCCGACAAGCGGGTGATCTACCGGCCGGTCTCAGGGAAGTGCGAGAGCTGCCACGGCAAGGAGTTCAAATGAGGCGACTCATCCTATTCTGCCTGGCCCTGGTGCTGACGGGGCCGCTGGTCGCACAACAGCGGACCCGCTCCCCCCATGGCGACCTGAAGCTGGAGTGCAAGACTTGCCACCGGGCGGAAGGATGGACCCCGGTCAAGATCAGCAAGGCCTTCGATCATGGGAAATTCGGGTTCCCGCTCGCGGGGGCCCATACTACGACAACTTGCCGCGCCTGTCACAAGGCCCTGACTTTCAAGGGCGTCAAGCAGGACTGCACCGCCTGCCACAAGGACGTGCACCTCGGCGAGCTGGGCGCCACCTGCGCCCGGTGTCACAGCGCCCGGAGCTTCCAGGACCGCGAAGTGATGATCAAGGCCCACCAGGCCACCCGATTCCCTCTCACCGGGGTCCACCTCGCCACCGACTGTACCCAGTGCCACACCTCGGGCGGTCAGGGCAAGATGCAGTTCGTGGCCCGTCCCACCGAGTGCGTGAGCTGCCATGAGCCAAATTACATAGCCGCCAAGAACCCGGACCACGTAGCCAGCGGGATGCCCCGCGAGTGCGTTGGCTGTCACAACACCGCCAGCTGGACCGGGAGCGGCGCCGCGTTCAACCACGACGCCACCCGGTTCCCGTTGACCGGGGCCCATCGCACCACCACCTGTGCCCAGTGCCACGTGGGCGGCAAGTATGCCGGGACGGCAACCGATTGTGTGGCGTGCCACCAGAACAACTACAACACGACCACGACGCCGAATCACCCTCAGGCTGGCTTCCCCACGACCTGCATGACCTGCCACACCACCACTGCATGGCTCGGATCCCCGTTCAACCATGATGCGACCCAGTTCCCGCTGACCGGGGCCCACAAGCCGCTGGCCTGCACCCAGTGTCACGGCGACGGCGTGTATGCCGGCAAGCTCACGACCTGCGTCAGCTGCCATCAGTTGGACTACAACAACACCGCCAACCCGAAGCACACCACCGCCGGGTTCTCCACCACTTGTACCGTCTGCCACACCACCACCCAGTGGCCGGGGGCGGTGTTCAACCACGACTTGTCCTCGTTCCCGCTGACCGGGGCCCACAAGCCGCTGGCCTGCACCCAGTGCCATGGCGACGGGGTGTACAACGGCAAGCCCATCGCCTGCGCGAGCTGCCACCAGCTCGACTACAACAACACCACCAACCCCAAGCACAGCTCCGCCGGGTTCTCGACCGATTGCGTGAAGTGTCACACCACCACGGTGTTCACCGGGGTGGTCTTCAACCACAATCCCAATACCACATTCCCACTGACCGGCGCCCATGCCAGCGTGACCTGCCAGCAGTGCCACGGCGACGGCGTCTATGCCGGCAAGCTCACGACCTGCGTCAGCTGTCACGCGAGCGCCGCCGCGACAGCCATCCCGAGCCATACCGGGTTCCCGACCACCTGCGCCACGTGCCATGCGACGACGGCATGGATACCGTCGTCGTTCAATCACAGCACCGGCACCAGCTTCCCGCTGACCGGGGCCCACGTCACCGTGACCTGCGTCGGGTGCCATGGCGACGGGGTGTACAACGGCAAGCTCACCACCTGCGTGTCGTGCCACGGCCAGGGCGGGATCAACAACCAGTTCAGCACCACCGCGAATCCGCCGCATTCCAAGGCCGGGTTCATCGCCGACTGCGGCGGCTGCCACACCACCACCAATTTCACGACCAGTTCGTGGAGCCATAACGCCAGCACCAGCTTTGCCCTGACCGGCCTGCACGTGGGAGTGGCGTGCATGAACTGCCACGCCGACAACGTGTACAACAACAAGCCGATGACCTGTGTCCCCTGCCACCAGGCGGACTATACCGGCGCGGTCAGCCCGGTGAACCACGTGCAGCTGGGCTATTCGACGGCCTGCCTGACCTGTCACACCATGTCGGGGCCGTGGGCCGCGACCGGGAAGTTCGACCACAACGCCACCAGCTTCCCGCTGACCGGCGCCCACGTGGCGGTCACCTGCGCCACCTGCCACGCCGACGGGGTGTACAACGGCAAGCCAATCACCTGCGTGTCGTGCCATGGCGCCAGCGGGATCAACAACCAGTACACCACCACCACCGACCCGCCGCATGCCCGGGCGCTCTTTACCGCCGACTGCGGTGGCTGCCATACCACCACGGCGTTCAGCCCGTCCACCTGGAAGCACAACACCAGCACTCAGTTCGCGCTCACCGGTGCCCACGTCACGGTGGACTGCATGAAGTGCCACGCCGACAACGTGTATAACAACAAGCCCACGACCTGTCAGTCGTGCCACCTGCCCAACTACCAAGCTACGGTGGCCCCGAACCACGTGGCGCTGGCCTGGCCCCAGACCTGCACCACCTGCCACCTGGCCTCGAGCAACACCGCGGCCTGGACCGGCAACGTCACGCTGCCAAACCAGTACCACACCCTGTTCAGCTCGACCCACCAGGGTGCCAAGTCGATCTGCGCCCAGTGCCACAAGACCACCACCTACTCCCAGTCGTATTGCAACGACCACCACCACAGGGCGACCT
>CALMOP010000263.1 GCA_937871775.1 uncultured Gemmatimonadota bacterium
AGGCCGGTGCGCCCCAGCCGTGCCTGCTCCATTCAGGGCATCCTGCGTTCCGGCGGACCCGGCGCGACGATGGCCCGCAAGGTCTGGAACAGGATTCGCAGGTCCCCGCTGAAGCTGCGCTCCTGCACGTACTTGAGCCGAAGGGCGTTCTTCTCCGCACGGAGCCGGCTCAGGTAGACTGCATGAGGATCCTCGGTGCCCAGCTCTTCCGCCAGGTGGACGAACCGGATGGAGGCGAGGTCGGTGATTCCGGGCCGCACCGAGAGGATGGCCTGCTCTGCTTCGGTGTAGGCGGACGTATGCTCCTCGACCTCGGGCCTGGGCCCGACCAGGCTCATGTCGCCCAGGAGGATGTTGATGAGTTGCGGCAGCTCATCGAGCTTCCACTGGCGCAGGCGCAAACCCAGCGGCGTCACCCGAGGATCATTCAGGGTCGTGGTCGTGCCCTGGGCCTCGGCCCCCACGACCATCGTGCGGAACTTGAAGATCCGAAAGGGCTTCCCGTCCCGACCGGTGCGCCAGCCCCGGTAGAACACCGGGCCGGGGCCGGTCACCCGGATGGCGAGGCCGATGCCGAGCAGCAAGGGCGACAGCACGACCAGGCCCAGCACGGCCAGGGTGAGGTCGAAGAGGCGTTTGGCCATCATGGGCGAGGGAGAGGTTCAGGCCGCCTTGCGGAAGCAGCAGCCTCCTCGACGATCATGAACCAGGGTCACCGGGATCCCTCGCGCCCCCAGAAATCCGTCCACCGCCTTCCGGGCGCCGAAGCACGATCCGTAATCGTCGATGATCACGAATCCCCCTGGGACCACGAGATCGAAGAGATTGTCCAAACAGCATTTCACGGACTCAAACCAGTCAGCGTCGATCCGCAGAATCGCGATCGGCCCCATCGCGGCCGCGTGGCCTGGGAGGGTATTCTGGAACCATCCCTGGACCAGAGTGACCCGGGACCGGTCGAGGCCATGGCGGTTGAACAGCAACTCCGACACCTGTTCGATCGTGCCCAGGCAGGATCCCCGCACCAGCGGTGAAGCGTGGCTGCCGGTCGCCCCCCCTTCGTAGTCCTCGGCGGTCGGGTCCGGCAGGCCTTCGAACGAGTCGCACAACCAGAAGGGACGATGGCCCTGCTGGCGCTGGTCCGTGAGGGCCATCAGCAAAGCGCAGCCGCCCTGGGCTACCCCGCACTCCACGATGCTGCCCGCGAGCTTCTCCCGGTTGATGGTCGTGACCGCGTCATAGGTCGCTTCCAGGCCGCTCCAGCCCACCAGGGAGTGGGGCATCACCGTGAACACGGCCCGGGCACGGTCGCGCGTGGCGGCATCGCCGCGGAGCGCCGCGCTGCACCAGCGCCGCAGATAGAGAGACCGGACCCCGCCGCGGTAGAGCCGGTCCACCGCAAGGTAGAACCGCTGGTACCACTCCGCGGGCATCACGCGCCCGATGCCGGACAGCACGGCTTTGCCGGTGAGGACCACCGGAGACGGTCGGTACTGCGCCTGGGTGAGATTGGTCACGTGCCATCCTCGCCTGCGGGTGTCGACAGCCGGCCTTGCGCCACCTCCCGAAGGTGTCGCGCCAGCGCCGGGTAGATGACCGGCGTGCTGAATCGCTCGCGAAACAGCGCCTCCGCCCGGCGGCCCATGGCCAGACGCTCCTCCGGGTGATCCGCCAGCCAGCACAGCGCCCCGGCCAGCGTACCGGGATCGCCCGACTGATACTGCCGGCCGACTGCGTGCTCCGCGAGAAGCGCTTGCAGTTCTCCGGGCAGCGACGACACCGTGGGCAGACCGGCGGCCATGTACTCGAACGCCTTGTTGGGTAAGGATTGTAACGCCTGCCGCGTGTAGGGAGCCAGCCCCACTGCTGACGCTCGGAGCAGCGCCCAGGCGTCCCCCTCATCCAGCCAGCCCGTAAAGGCGACATTGGGCAAGTCAGCCGCCTCGGCCTGCAGCCGTGAGGCGAGCTCCCCGGTGCCAGCGAGGACTATCCGCAGCCGATCCTCGCCGGCCGCGCGTAGCAGCCGGGCCGCGGCGATCGCGGTCCGCAGATCGTAAGACGATCCGAATGCGCCGAGGAAGGTGCACAGCAGCGCGTCGGCAGGGATCGCGAACCGTTCGCGCAGCCGGGCCGCGCGCTCCTGAACCTCTACGCGGCTCAACTCGGGGACGGGGAAGCCCAGCGGGAAGACGCCATCCGCCGAGCCCCGGGGCCGTCCGGCGTAGGCCAGGGCCCAGGTCAGGTAGCTCTCCGAGATCGCGGTGATCCCGGTGGCCCCGGCGAAGAGGCGCCGGGCCCGCCGGAACTCCGTCGCGAGCGCGGGCCGCGCCAAGCCGCGCAGCGCGCCCGGCACGGCGTTGAGGTAGAGGTCGGGCCACTTGTCGCGGGCGTCCACCACCACGGGGATACCGCGGCCGCGGCCGAACCCCACCGCCGCCTCGGCCAGCTCCAGGCTCGGCATGGCCGCGAAGATCACGTCGGGGCGGGCGGTCACTCGCGCCGTGGCGTCAAGGAATGCACCCGCCATGCGGCGATTGTGGCGGACCCGGCGCCAGGAGACGCTCCGGCGGTACGGCGGGGCGTGCAGCATCTGGATGGTCAGTCCCGGCGCCACTTCGACCGTCCGGGAGCGGTCGAATCGGTTTTCCTTGCGCACGTGATGAAAGGTGGACGTCCACCAGGTGACCTCGTCGCCGGCGCGGGCGAGCTCCTGGGCCAGGATCCCGCAGCGCAACAGTCGGGCAGACCGGTCCACACCGGGCAGCGGTTCGTAGGTCACCACGATCCAGCACTTCATCGGGGCTGCTGGCCGGTCCCGCCGCCTGGCGGACCCGGCGGGTCAATGAACAGGCGGAACCACTGTTCGATGGCCGCCAGTCCGTACAACTGGACCGCCAGATTCTCAGACTCGGGTGTAAGACGAGAACTCAGGCGCTCCACCGCAGCAGGATCCACCAGCCCGCGCTCGCGGGTGCGGCGGCCGAGCAATAGTTCGCGGTATTCCTCCCGAGCTACCAGTTGAGCCTGGGGCGGTCCGAATCCCAGCTTCGGGGTCGCCGCCAGCCGGGGCGGCAACAGCCGTCCGGCGAGCGCCCGCACTGGTCCCTTGCCGCGTAGCCCGTGCACCAGCACCCGGTCAGGCGTGTTGAGACCGACGGCGACCACGGCCCGGTCCAGGAAGGGAACTCGGACCTCCACCGAGCGCCGCATGCTCGACTTGTCCATGTTGATCAGGTTCTGGGCCGTGAGATAGGTGTGCAGATCCAGCAACATCATCTGCTTGAGGAAGGACTGCCCCCGCCAGCGGGCGAGCAGCTCCTCCAGCGGAGCGGCGGCCCTGGCGATGCTCCCGGCCGGGAACCAGTCCTGCGAGACCGCTCCCTCCGTCACCAGGTCCCACCCCATCGCGGCGATGCTCACCAGTGGATGCAGCTCGCCATTCGAGCGCAAGCTGGCGGCCATCCGCCGGGTGAGCGTGCTGCGTGAGCCCCGCGCCATCACCCAGGCCAGCGGTGCACCGCCCCAGCGATGGAGCGTGGCGAGGTGGCGTGCCCAGACGTGGCGGCGGTACCCGCCGAACACCTCGTCCCCGCCATGGCCGCTGAGCAGGACCGTGGTTCCCCGCTCCCTCGCCCGGCGGCAGATGAGGTCAATGAGGCTGTTGGACGGATTGCAGATCGGCTCCGCGACCGACTCGAGGATCTCCGCCAGGGTGGCGATTTCTCCCCCCTGCGGGTGAATCCGCACCAGGTCCACCCCATACTGCCGGCTGCTCTCGACCGCGGCCGAGCGCTCGAACCGGCCCGCCCGGCTGACGACGGAATCGTCCTCCTCCAGCCCCACGTTATAGGCCCGGAAGCCGGG
>CALMOP010000264.1 GCA_937871775.1 uncultured Gemmatimonadota bacterium
GGCCAGTCACGCAGGATTCGAGCCGGCCACCGTCGGGCTCCAGGCCGCTCTGCCCCACGTCGACGAGTTTCTCCCCTGTGCCGACGTGGCGTCACTGGAACGACTGGCGGAGAGACTGGGGAAGATGGGGTGAGGGAACTGCGGGGAACTGCGGGAAGACGGCGGGAAGACATCGGTGAAACCGCGGGGAGGATTCCTCAGCTTCCCGTTGTTCTCCCGTTGTCTTCCCGTTGTTTCCCCGATGTCTTCCCGTTGTCTTCCCGCAGTTCCCTCAGGCCACTCCGCACCACTCCACCAGTATCCCCGCGACCACCTTGACGGCGGTCAGCAGCTGGTCGACTTCCAGGTACTCATCGGGCGCGTGGGCCAGGCGGATATCGCCCGCCCCGTACATGACACAGGGCATCCCGCCAAACACGATGAAGTGGCGCATGTCGGCACCGTAGGTCGCCGCCTGGGTGGCGGCGTCAGTGCCGGTGACCCGACGATGGGCGGCGCGGATAGCCCCGCAGATGGGAGCGTCGGAGGGCGTCTCGGCGGCGATGAACTGGCCGCCGAAGAAGGTGAGCACCGGGGGATGCAGCCTGAGCCAGGGATCCCGCTGGGCAGCGGCCATGATCCGCTGGGAGACCAGCCGTTTGAATGGTTCCAGCTCCTCCCCCGGCAGGAATCCCACTCGAATCTCGGCCTCGAGAATCTCGGGGACAGTCGAGGCCCAGTTGCCGGCCCGGACGACCCCCACGTTGATCGGAACCTTGTTGGGGAACATGTCATAGAGCGGATGCCGCAGGGCGGCATTGCGCTCCCGCTCGAAGGCCATGAGATCGTTGAACAGGGGCACGAACTTCTCGAGGGCCGAGACCCCTTCGTCCCGGGTGGCGGCGTGAGCCGACCGGCCGGTGATGGTGAGCCGGAAGACCAGCGACCCCTCGCAGGCCGTCACCAGGGCCAGTCGAGTCGGCTCGGTGACCAGGGCGGCATCGGCACGATACCCCCGCAGCACGGTGGAGAGTGCGCCCAGTCCGCCGTCTTCCTCGCCCACGGTGGCGGCCACCGTCACGTCCCCCGCGAGATCAATGCCGGCGTCGCGGAGCGCATCCAGCGCGGCGAGGTGCGTGGTGAGCCCACCCTTCATGTCACAGCTGCCCCGGCCGTAGACCCTCCCGTGCGCCAGATTGGCCAGGTAGGGCGGCTGGGTCCACAGTTTGTGGTCGCCTTCCGGCACCGTATCGATGTGGGCGTTGAGAAGGATCGATCGACCTGCTCCCTTGCCCCGCTGCAGCCCGACCACGTTGAGCCGGCCCTCATACCCGGATTGCTCTCCAACATGCTCCAGGTAGGGTCTCATCTCCGTGGCGGTGGCAGCCCAGGCGTCCACCTCGAGCCCGCGCTCCCGAAAGGCCTGGGCCGCCTGAGCGCTCATCGGCCCTTCATCGCCGGTCACCGACCGGGCCCGCACGAACCCCTGGTGGAGGGAGATGGTGCGTTCCCGAGCCTGGTCCACCGCCCGGGCGATCCGCTCGGACAGCGCCGTCAGAGGGGGACTGGTCACTACGTTCCTTCCGGGTGGGAGGGTGGTGGAACGCCCGGAAACTAACCGTACCTCACGCTGGAAACGAACGCCGGGTGCCACCTCGCATCGCCCCCGTGCGGTGCATGGGAAAGACTCCGGAGTTCGGCGCACCCAACCTCACGGGTCCTGCATGGGATGCCAAGGGCGGCCGCCGGGAGCAGTCTTACTGAGTGGGTGGGAGGGCGCTATCGTTCTCTGACCCCATCTCCCCTTGCCCATGCGTGAGCTGCTCCCCGATCTCGATACCCTGACTGCCGCCGGCCACAGCGTGGGCCGCGCCGTGGTCGTCAGCGTGTGGGGATCCGCCCCGCGTCCGGCGGGCGCCTGTCTGCTGGCCACCGCGGACGGTCGGCTCGCGGGTTCGGTGTCTGGCGGTTGCGTGGAGAGCGCGGTCACCGAGGAGGTCGCCGCGGCGATCCGGGCCGGGACCGGCAAGCTGATCAGTTACGGCGTGACCGACGAGCGGGCCTGGGAAGTCGGGCTGGCCTGTGGCGGCACGATTCAGGTCCTGGTGGAACCCTCCATCCCGGCCGAAGTGTTGGCCGCAGCCCGCGAAGCAGCCGGGTCGGTGGTCGGAACCGTGCTGCCGGCCGCGGGCGCGGGCTCCACCGCCGGAGGGACTCGCGTGGCGGTGAGTGAAACCGGCGAGTATCGAGGACCGGCCTGGCTGGCCGCCGTTCGCGACCCGGCGGTCGAGGCACTCCGTCGGGAGACCAGCACCACGGCCTCGGTGCGGGGGCCTGATGGTGGTGAGGTCCGGATCTTCCTGGAAGTGTTCCCGCGCCGCCCTACCCTGGTGATCTTCGGCGGAGTGCACATCGCCGTCGCGCTGATCCCCCTGGCCAAGCGGCTCGGCTATCGGACGGTGGTGGCGGACGGGCGTCAGTCCTTCGTGACCCGGGAACGATTTCCGGAAGCCGATACCCTGCTGGTGGCCTGGCCGGAGGAAGCTTTCCGGCAAGTGGGATTGGGGCCGGCGACCTATGTGTGCGTGCTCTCCCACGATCCCAAGTTCGATGAGCCCGCGCTGGAGCTGGCGCTCCGCTCGCCAGCCCCCTACATCGGTGCCATCGGCTCGAAGAAGACCCAGCTGGCTCGACGGGAGCGGCTGCTGGCGCAGGGATTCTCGGCGACCGATCTCAAGCGATTGTATGGACCGATCGGGCTGGACCTGGGCGGGCGCGGACCGGCCGAGACGGCGCTGGCGATTCTGGCCGAGATGACCATGGTGCGGTACGGGGGCGGCGGTCGCCCGCAGGCCCCCGCTCAGGGCTACACGGGGCTCTCGTCAGCGGTGGGGCCGTAGGCGGTCGGGACCGCGACGCCCAGCATGCGGAGGTACAGACCCAGCTGGGCCCGGTGGTGCACCAGGTGATTGAGGACGAAGTTCCGCATCACCACGATGCGGGGCAGCGTGAAGACGACCTTGCCGCCGTACTTGAGCGACCAGGGCATCATCCAGTGCGCGTCGCTCGCCGACCGGACCGCCGCAAAAGCGTCGGCCATGTTGGCGTCAAACGCCTGCACCAGCTCTGCCGCGGAACCGCGCGCCTTGGGTGCGGCCGGCTTGGCCTCGGGAGGTGCCAGATCGAGCTCGGTCCCGCGGACCGTACTCCCGGCCCAGGTAGGGATTTCCGCCACGTGGCTGCTGAGCCGGCTCAGGCTCATCGACTTGGGATGTGGTTTCCAATCCGCCTGGCCGGCGGGGACCCGCTCAAGGTGTTTGCGGGTCGATGGCTGCTCATGAAGCAGTTCGGCCAACAGAGTATCGCTGATCGACATCGGGGTGCTCCCTGAGGGAAGGGCTACAGCCGGCCCCATCATACCCAGTAACCGCTGCTCTGGCCAGACGACAGGCAGTTCAACCGACACCTGCTGACCCTCATCAGGAGAGACACCGTCAATGCGCGTTCTGCTACTGGCGGCACTATTGAGTCTGGCGTGCCGGGCTCCCGCGTACGACGTGGTGATCCGGGGCGGCACGATCTTCGATGGCAGCGGCGAGCCCGGAGTCGTGACCGACCTCGGGATCCGGGGCGACAGCATCGTGACCGTCGGCAACCTGGCATCAGCGCGGGCGGGCACGGTGATCGACGCGTCGGGACTGGCCGTCGCGCCCGGCTTCATCAACATGCTGAGCTGGGCAGTCGAGGCGCTGCTGGTGGATGGCCGGTCCCAGAGTGACCTGAGACAAGGGGTGACCCTGGAGGTGTTCGGCGAGGGCTCCTCCATGGGTCCGGTCAACGACAGCATGCGGGCCGAGGCCCTGGCCAGTCAGGGGGACATTCACTAC
>CALMOP010000265.1 GCA_937871775.1 uncultured Gemmatimonadota bacterium
GCCCAGGGCGCACAGGCAGGCCGCGCCGGTCACATCGGACAGGTCTTCCAGCCGTTGTTTCTCGGCTACTTCCTGCTGTACAACGGCTACCTCCTGATGCTCATCGGCCTGTCGGCGCGACAGGTGCGCCGCCGGGTGGCGGGGCATTTCGTGGAGGACCTCGATCTCATCGACGGCAGCGACTATACCAAACCGATCACCATGGTGGTCCCGGCGTTCAACGAGGAAGTCACCATCGTCGACAGCATCACCAACCTGGTGCATTGCGACTATCCCCGCTTCGAGGTGGTGGTGGTGAATGACGGCTCCAGTGACCATACCCTCGAGGAGCTCAAGCGGGCGTTCCGGCTCCGGCGGAGTGACCTCCCCTATCGGGACGCGATCGGGACCGCACGGGTTCGGGCCACCTACCTGGCCACGGTGCCCCTCCCGGCCAACGTCACAAGCCTCGTCGTCATCGACAAGGACAACGCCGGCAAGGCGGACGCGCTGAACGCCGGGATCAACGCCTCCACCGCCCCGTACTTCGTGAGCCTGGACGCGGACAGCATCCTCGATCAGCGCGCGCTCAAGGAATTGATGCGGATGGTCCAGGAGGACCCGCGGATCGTGGCGGTGGGTGGCCAGGTCGCCATCGCCAACGGCTGTACCATCCGGGGCGGACGGGTCATGAGCATCGGGCTGCCCTCGCATCCCTGGGCCCGGTTCCAGATGGTGGAGTACCTGCGCTCGTTCACCACCGGCCGGACCGGGCTGGACCGCCTGGACTCGATTCTCATCCTGTCCGGCGTGTTCGCCGTGTTCGAGAAGGAGACCGTGATCCGGGCCGGCGGCTACCTCACGCCGCTGGTGCAGCACCGCCTGGTGGCGGAGTACGTCGGGAGCCAGGCCGGTACCGTGTGCGAAGACATGGAGATCGTGGTGCGGCTGCAGCGTTTCATCCGGGACAAGCAGCGCGACCGTCGCATCGCGTTCATGCCCCACCCGGTGGCGTGGACCGAGGTCCCCGAGTCGCTGGCTTCGCTCCGGAAACAGCGGGGCCGCTGGTACCGCGGCCTCCGGGAATCGCTGTTCTACCACCGGGACATGCTGTTCCGGTCGAAGTACGGGCGGATCGGCTGGTTCGCCCTGCCTACTTTCTGGCTGTTCGAGTACTACGGCCCGGTGTTCGAGGCGCTCGGCTATATCTTCGTGATTGCATTCATCGGCCTCGAACGGCTCACCGGCATCAGGCTGCTCAACCACGAGTACGCCGTGGCCTTTCTGCTGGCCTCGCTGGGCTGGGGCACGCTGGTCAACGTGTTTGCGGTGCTGATGGGAGCCTGGCGGTTCCGCTATGGCCTGGCCGATCGACTGCAGCGCGGCCTGCTGCCCTTCACCCGGACCCGCGACGTGATGATCCTGCTGGGGTACAGTATCCTGGAGAACTTCTTCTGGCGGCCGCTCACCCTGTACTGGCGGTTACGCGGTCTGTGGGACGCCTGGCGGGGCAAGAGCGGCTGGGAGAAGTTCGCCCGGCAGGGATTCCAGAAACACCCGGAGCCGATCCGTGCCGCCTGAACCGCGCCAGTTGCAGATCCTGGTGGTCGACGACGATCCCGATTTCCGCCGGCTGGTGCTGGGGGTCATCGCAGAGGCGGGGTATGGTCAAACCGCCTGGTGCGGGACCGGCCGTGAGGCGCTGCAGCAAGCCCCGGTCGCCGACCTGATTCTGCTCGACCATCAGCTGCCGGACGCCAAGGGGCTGGACCTGCTGCCGGCGCTACGGGCCCTCCCCGCCCGCCCTGCGGTGATCCTGGTAACCGCCCACGGCGACGAGGCCCTCGCCGCCCGCGCACTGCGGGCCGGCGCCGACGATTACCTGATCAAGGATCCGGCGCTCCCCGGCCTGTTGCCGCAGGTGATCGAGCGGGTCCGCCGCCACCGGGCCCTGGCCGAGGCGCTGGCCGCGGCCGAGCGGGATCTGGTCCATGCCGAGCGGATGGCCGCCATTGGCCAGCTCAGCGTCACGCTGTCCCACAGCATCAACAACCCGCTCATGGCCGCGCTCACTGAGACCGAGTTGCTGCGCCTCGACCAGTCCGTGCCGGCGGTGGTCCGCGGGTCCCTCACCTCCATCAAAGAGGCGCTGCTCAGAATCGGAGAGATCCTGGAACGGGTCGGCGCACTGCGCCACGACGAGACCACCGAGTACCTGGACGGTATCCCGATGATCGACCTCTCCCGGCGTACCCGGCCCATGCCGGTGCCCGCGGGAGAGGCTCTGGTCTGGCTCTCGGATGAAGGTCTTGCCCGGGTGGTGGGATCCCTGCTCAAGCACGCCGGATTCACGGTCACCCGGGTCATCGACCTCGCCGACCTGGGACGCCGCGTCGCCAGCCCGGTGGTGACCGCGGTCGTGCTGCTGGGCACCGGGTCCCGGGGCGCCGGGCCCGGGGGCCTCGACCCGCTCGGCGGATTCCGGCCCGCAGCCCGTCACGACTACACCCTGGTTGCGCTGGCGCTCGATGACGGAGTCACTGCCCGCGACGCAGGGGCCGAAATGGTGGTCCGGTTGCCGTTCGACCCGGGAACCTTCGCCGGGGAATTGCTGGCCGCACGACGGTCGCAGGCGGGGTAGGCCGGCCGCACCCGGATCCGGTCGGCCCCGCTGCGTGCTCACGGTTTGGGAGCCAGGTGGGCGCGGCCAGGCCGCCGCCCTGCTATCCTTGTGCTCCCCCGCCCTTCATCCGAACAGGCCTCCTTTGCCATTCAGCGCGCTCAAGCTGCACCCCGATCTCCTCAAGGCCGTTCGCGAGCTCGGGTTTACCCGTCCCACGCCGATCCAGGCCGAGGCCATTCCCCACGCTCTTGCCGGGAAGGATCTGCTGGCCTGCGCCACCACCGGCAGCGGCAAGACGGCGGCCTTCCTGTTGCCGATCCTGCACCACCTGATCGACCGACCGCGGCGCACCACCCGGGCCCTAGTCATCACGCCGACCCGCGAGCTCGCCGCCCAGATTCTCGAGGACCTGAACGACCTCGCGATCCATACTCCGGTGAACGCGGCCGCGGTCTATGGCGGGGTCGGCATGGGCCCGCAGGAGCATGCCATCCGCACCAGCGTCGATGTGCTGATCGCCACCCCGGGCCGGCTGCTGGATCACCTCAATCGGCCCTACGCCAAGCTCACTGGGCTCGAGTACCTGGTGCTCGACGAGGCCGACCGGATGCTCGACATGGGCTTCCTTCCCGAGATCCGGAAGATCCTGCGTCACCTGCCGGCCAAGCGCCAGACCCTGTTCTTCAGCGCCACGATGCCGCCACCGATCGCGGCCCTCACCCGGGAGATGCTGCGCCACCCGGTCACGATCAACGTCGAGCGCCAGGCGACACCCGCGGTGGGCATCACCCAGGCGGTATACCCGGTGCGGCAGGAACTCAAGTCGGCGCTGTTCCTGGAGCTGCTCCGGCGGGGCACCATGCGGGAGGCGCTGGTCTTCACCCGGACCAAGCACCGGACCGACCGGCTGCACAAGTTCCTGGTGAAACACGGCATCGCCGCGGAGCGGATCCATGGCAACCGGTCGCAGCCCCAGCGGACGGCGGCGCTGGCCGGCTTCAAGAACGGTCAGCACCGGGTGCTGGTCGCCACCGATATCGTGGCCCGCGGCATCGACGTGACGGCGCTGGGCCACGTGGTGAACTTCGACGTCCCCGCGGTCCCCGACGATTACATCCACCGGGTGGGCCGCACCGCCCGCGCCGAGGCCAAGGGCGATGCTTTCACCTTTGTATCGCCGGAGGAGGAGGGCGACCTCAAGAGCATCGAACGGGCGATCGGCGCGCGGCTGCCGCGGGTGACGGTGCCGGACTTCGATTACCTCGCCAGACCGGAGGCCCCGCTCGAGGAGCCGCACGCCAAGCGCATCGCCGCGATCCGGGCCCGCAAGGCGGAGGATCGGCTGCGCGCCAAGGCCAATGCGGAGCGGCGGGCGGCGCACGCGACCGCCGACGCGGCCCGGAAGTCAGGCGGCGGGCACAAGCCCGGCGGCCATCGGGGTGGGGGCCCCTCGCGGCGGGGTGGGAGCAGACCGGAACGGGGCTAGGCGAACTCCGGACCGGGACCCGAGTCAGCGACTCCGAGCAGCCTCCCCAGATCTGCTTCGGTCCCGATCTCGCGGGGCTCCCGATTCGCCTGAAACAGGCGGAGGGTGTGCGGCCCCCCGATGGTGAGACACCGGCCCTCCACCCTCAGCCAGCTGCCTTCCCGGAGTCCGACCACCCGCACAGTGGGATTGAGCACCAGGAATTCGGCGATGCGGTCGTCACGGGTTTCGCCGCCATGGTCAGGCTGCACGAAGTCGGTGTAGTGCGGATTGATCTGGAACGGCACCAGGCCCAGCGCGTCGAATGAGGCTGGCTGGACGATCGGCATGTCGTTGGTCGTCCGGATGGTGGGACCGGCCAGGTTGGATCCGGCGCTCCAGCCAAGGTAGGGCAGGCCTGCCCGGACCCGGTCCCGGATGGCCGGGAGAATGCCGGTCTCCTGGCACCGCTTGAGCAGCTGAAAGGTATTCCCCCCACCGACGATGATGGCAGACGCCTCCTGCACTGCCGCGACGGGATCAGGCGCCGCCGCGATCGACCGGACCCGGACCCCCCACGGCCCCAGGGCCTCTGCCAGCCTGGCGCTGTACTCGGCGGGCCCCACGGTCACCCCGGCATACGGGACGAACAGCACCGAGCCCGGGTCAGGGCCCAGCAACCCCAGCATCGCGTCCCGGGCGTGTACCAGGTAGGCCGCACCGGGATTGCGGGAGTTGGACAGCAACAACAGCCGGAGCTGGCCGCTCAACCGTGCTTCCGCGCCGAGTGCTCGGCAGTCATGCGCTCCCACTCGGCGCCGCTCGCCAGGTGAGGCAGACTGGTGTCCTGGTCGGCGACCGGGGAGTAAGCCACGGTCAGCGCAGCCGGAAGCAGCTGACGAATGGAGTTGGCGTAGTATTCCAGCAGCGGTCGCTGCCCTGGCAGGATTACCAGGTCCTCGCCCCGCAGCAGCACCAGGCGGCGCATCGAGAGCATCAGCCACGCTCTGGCCCAGACGTCGGTGATCGGCAGTTCGGTTCGCACGATCTTCGCCTGGCGCTCGGTGAGATGGTCCCGGATCTCGTCCATCCGGTCCAGCAGCAGGCTGCGCCGCACCACGCTGGAGCCGAAGGACAGCAGCGCGGCGGCCGCGAGCGGCACCGAAGTCACCGGGATCACCGCTCCGATCCGCGCCAGCGCCACCTCCGCGAGCCGCTGGATATGCGGCAGCCGTTCCGGCTTGCCCAGCCGCAACACGCCCGGTGGCTGGGCCGCGACCCACTCCCGCACCGACAGCGGCGTGCCGAATGCCACGGCCACCCGCCCATAGCGCTTGAGCTGGCCGGTGAGCAGTCTGACCAGGTTGCGGCCCAGGTAGGCCGCGACGACTGAAAGCTGCTCCCACCGGGAAGGGCGCCGGCCGCCCACGATGCGTTCCCGGATCAGCGACCGATCCTCCAGAACCCGGTCGTAGTTGATGCCGACCGGCACCAGCCAGATGTCCCGGTCGAAGGCCGGGTCCTCGAGCGTCCGGACGATGTAGTCGAGCAGCCCGATCTTTACCGGCCTGAGGGCCCCGTCCCGGGTCAGCCCACCCTCGGGAAAGATCCCCTGGGTCACCCCGTTGCGGGTGATCAGCTGTACGTAGCGCTCCAGCACCGTGTGGTAGAGCGGCTCACGATACTGGCGCCGGATGAAGTAGCTGCCAAAGCTCTTGAAAACGAATTCCAGCGGCCAGGTCCGGGCCCATTCCCCCACCGCGTAGCTGATACTCACCACCCGCGCCAGCACGTAGGCCAGTACCACGTAGTCAGCGTTGCTGCGGTGGTTCATCAGGTAGACCACGACGTCGCGGCGGGGAATCCGGTCCAGGGCCTCCTGGTCCCGGTACTCGATGGTGGCC
>CALMOP010000266.1 GCA_937871775.1 uncultured Gemmatimonadota bacterium
GTAGGCGTTGATGAGGGACTGGGTTGGCCCCAGCTCGAAGCGCCCGGCCCCGGTCGCCAGCTGGTCGGAGAGCCAATAGTAGCCGAACAGGTTGGCCTGATCGAGCGCGGAGGTGAATGTCAGCTTGAAGATGTTCTCCGGCGTGGTCACATCGTCGTTGTCGAAGAGGTCGGAGTAGTTGGCGGCCAGACTATAGCCGAGCGCTTCCACCTCCTGCACCTTGCTGAGGGCCAAGGCATAATTGCCTTGAAAGAGATACACCCGGGCCAGCAGCGCCTTCGCCGCGCCGACCGTCGCGTGATTGTCGGGACTGGTGAGATTCGTCATCCGGGTCTCGGCTTCGGTGAGATCACTGAGGATCTGGGTGTAGACCTCCGGCACCGTCGCGCGGGTGATGTTTCCCGAGGTCGCGGGATCGGTGATCGGCGCGAGCCGGAGGGGGACGCCCCCGAACTGCTTCACCAGGTTGTGGTAGTTGAGCGCCCGGAGGAAATATGCCTCACCCAGAATCTGCTCCTGCTCTCCCGGCTGGAAGCCGGTGACGCCCGGCACCTTGGCAATCAGGGTGTTGTCGCGCTTGATCGCGTCGTAGATGTGACTCCACAGCCCGGTCACGTCGGAATTGTCCGCAAAGAGGGCGTGTTGCGCCGCGTCCTTGTACGAGGTAAAAGTGCCGGTCTCATTGGCATTGTCGGCGGAGAGATCGCCGAAGTGGGTCAGGGTCCCGCCGTAGTAGAACCCGTCCTGCAGCTCGTTGTAGGCACCGGCCAGGGCCTCCCTGGCACCCGCCGGGGTCTTGATCGCCTTGTCATCCGAAAGCTGATCGGGCGGATTGGTGTCCAAGACATTGCAGGCCCCCATGAACAGGGTAGCCGCCAGAAGGAGCGCTGAGCGCTGGAACATACGAGCGCCTTTCGGGAGCAGAGAAGTCAAGGTTGTCATGGTTACCACCCCGCCTGGAAGCCGAACGACCAGGTGCGGGCGACCGGATAGGCGTAGAAGTCGGTGGCGAGCGCGGCGCCGGGGGCGCTGCCGCTGGGACTGCTGCCGCTGCTGTTCACTTCGGGATTGAATCCGCTGTACTTGGTCGAGGTGAAGACGTTTTGGCCGCGGACATAGAATCGCGCCCGGGTCATCCCCATTTTCCCCGCGACGGTCTCTGGCAGTTCGTAGCCGATGGTGAGATCCGCCAGGCGGAGGTAGGACGCGTCCTCGATCATGCGGGAGGAGATCAGGTTTGCCCCCGAGGTGCCATCGAAACTGGCGCGCGGCTCGTTGGTAATGTCGCCCGGCTGCCGCCAGCGGTCGAGGAGATCGTGGAATTTGTTGTCGTAGTTATAGCCGCCGTCGCCGGAGAAGACCCGCATGGCGTTGAAGACATCGTTGCCCTTGCTGAACTGGAAGAAGCCCGTCAAGTCGAAGCGCTTCCACGAAATCGTGCTCGTGAACCCACCGAGGAAGTCCGGCCAGGGATTGCCGACGACTGTCTTGTCCGCTGTGGTGATGCTGCCGTCGCCGTTGACGTCCTTGTAGATCGCGTCGCCGGTGGCGGGGTCGACCCCGAGGAACTTGTAGGTGTAGAAGGCGCCGAGGCGCTGGCCCACCTCGATCCGGTTGATGTCGTACTGGCCGACGAGAAGGGGTTGGTTCTGGTACAGCTTGGTCACCCGGTTCCGGTTGGTTGAGATGTTGAGCGTCGTCACCAGGCGGAAGCCATCCGCCCGCGACGGCTGAATCGGAACGGCCGTCACTGACAGCTCGAGGCCCTTGTTCGACATCGCACCGATATTGTCGGTGAACGAGGTGAAGCCGGTGCTCGGGGCGGTTGGGCGGCTGAGCAGCAGGTCACTGGTATTCTTGCGGTACCAGTCGACGGTGAAGGCGAGCCGCCCGTTCCACAGCTCGAGATCGGCGCCGAGGTCCAGCTGGGTTGCCTTCTCCCATCGGAGGTTTGGGTTGCCCAGTGTACACGGATAGTAGCCAGGCTCATTGCCATAGTTGGAGGTACAGTAGAGTCCCTGATAGGGATAGTCGCCGAGCCCCTGATTGCCGGTGCGACCCAGACTCGTCCGGATCTTGAGCAGGCTCACCGTCTTGCTGCTGGCGAGGAACCGCTCCCGGCTGGCCACCCAAGCCAGGGATCCGCCGGGGAAGAAGCCGTACCGGTTATTCGGACCGAAGACCGACGCACCGTCGCTGCGGAACGAGAGGCCGAGCAGGTATCGGTCGTCCAGGGTGTAGTTGGCCCGGCCGAAGAAGGAGACCAGGCCGTTTTTCGCGAAGCTGCCGGAGAACTGGGTCACATTGGTGGCGTTGCTGACCTGGTGCAGCTTTTCATCGGTCAGGAGCTCACCGCGGACGAAGTTGTTGTCGGTGTGGTTCTGCTCCAGGCTGGTACCGAGGGTGAGACCCACGACATGGCGGGTGTTCCACGCGCGGTCGTAGTTGAGGAATCCGTCGAAGACATAGCGCTGGCCATTGGAATAACCCCGCTTGGCCACGCCGCCGAACTGGGCGCCGGGCGCCCCGTGCACCAGCGGGGAGTTGTACTGGGTCTCGGTCAGGTTGTAGAAGTCGGCGCCGACTCGCCCCGTCAGCTGCAGTCCGCTGCCCAGATCGTAGCGGGCCTCAATATTGGCGAGCACCGAGTTGGTGAGCGCATAGGCACTATCATGCGTCGCGAGATCCACAGCGTTGACGTACGCCATGCCGTCCGCCGTCGTGGTGAACGCGCCCCCCGGCTGCCGGATCGGGAAGTACGGCTCATGCGCGATCGCGTTGCCGACGATCCCGAAGAGATTGTCGTCGGCTTCGACCCGCTCGTTCTTTTCCCCTGAGAGGGCCAGGCCGGTGGAGATGGACAGCCGCGGTGAGGCTTGGAAGTCGAGGTTCAGGCGCCCTCCGATCCGGCGATACCCCGAGGAGATGACGATCCCCTGCTGATCGAACAGTGTACCCGAAACCCGGTAGCGGATCTTCTCTGTGCCACCCGCCGCAGCCAGCTCGACGCTGGCGATCGGCGCGTTCCG